>NZ_JAODZS010000030.1:0-56944 GCF_029835375.1 Morganella sp. GD04133
AACAGATAATTCCGATGATGACTGGGAAACCTTTTAATGTCTGCAAACTAAAATAAAAAAACGGAATTATTACTGCATTTTACCTGGTACTACTGAATGACTTCCGCCTCTGTTTGCCCATGTTTCATGGGCATTTTTTTAATGGTAATCAGACACCGGGAGAGTACCGGTTATTAGCTGAAAACAACGAAATCTCAAAAAGTGTGTGGAACTGAAACGGGTGTACTTACATTTTTCGACCTGCTCAACAACGGCTACTTTAAAGGATAGAGGATAGAGGATAGAGGATAGAGGATAATCACGTTGTGTGCGTTTGAATTCAGTCATCATCACGTTCTTCGTATTTAAGTCAGGAACGAGTCAACTCTATTCAGGATGGGTCATACATATAAAAAAAGCCTTCAACTATGATATTGAAGGCTTTTTTAATTATCACTGAACATCAATGATACTATATTTGGTGGAGCTGGCGGGAGTTGAACCCGCGTCCGAAATTTCTACACCTTCGGTACTACATGCTTAGTCTGGTCTTTACATTCGCTTGCCAGCTGCGGACAGACACGCCACTAACAAACTAGCCCGATTCGTTTTAATGCTTTCTCCCCGGGCAGGAAGTCCACACGATCTCTTTTGGGTTTGACCTCTCTTGATCCCCGTCCTAAGAGCGGAGGCTAGGGAGAGAGGGCTCTGAGCAGGTTATTAAGCTGCTAAAGCGTAGTTTTCGTCGTTTGCGACTATTTTTTTGCGGCTTTTATCGTGGCCAACCGCCCCACGGCATGCACCTTGGGTTTCGCAAATCCCGTCGAATCCAGAATCAGCCCCAAGTTGTGAAACACAGTATATCAGAAAATCAGTACGGAATACCAGTACTTAACGTCCTGCGTGCTTCATAATTCTTGCTTTGTCTAATTTCCACTCACGTTCGCGGATGTCATCCCGTTTGTCGTGTTCTTTCTTACCTTTGGCAATGCCGATTTTGACTTTGCACCAGGCGTTTTTCCAGTACAGCGACAGTGCGACCACCGTATGTCCGTCACGGTTGATTTTGCCGTACAGGCTGTCCAGTTCACGCTGGTTGAGCAGCAACTTGCGCGTCCGGGTCGGGTCGCAGACAACGTGGGATGATGCCACGCTGAGCGGTGTGAAGTTGGCACCAAACAGGAAAGCTTCGCCGTCACGGAGGATGACGTAGCTGTCCCCCAGGTTGGCTTTACCTGCACGTAATGATTTGACTTCCCAGCCCTGCAGCGCCAGACCAGCTTCTATCTCTTCTTCGATAAAGTAGTCGTGGCGGGCGCGTTTATTCAGCGCGATAGTGGCAGAGCCTGGTTTGTGAGCTTTTTTCTTTGTCATAATGTTCACTATTATACGTTATGCACACCCGAAATAAATTGCTTATTTATCCGTCGCACGGTAAATGCTGATATTTTAAGCGCCGTTACGGGTTTTCTGTCCCTGTACGCTGTTTTTAACATGTCAGCGGGATTTGGCAAGTGCTTTTTGTGACAAACATCTTTGTTGTCATTAAGATACATTCTGTCATCAGTACGTGCCGCATTGTGCATTTATCTCCGCGCCGCAGCACAGTATAATACGATTTGACAGGCGGCGATAATTTCCGCCGTTTCGTGATTTTTGACCGCAGGATATGTTATGCCGCAAATTAGCCGCTCCGCACTGGTTCCGTTCAGTGTGGAACAGATGTACAACCTTGTGAATGATGTCCGTGCGTATCCGGAATTTTTACCGGGTTGCGTGGGAAGCCGTATTATCAGCCATGATCAGGATGAGATGACTGCGTCGGTGGATGTGTCCAAAGCCGGTATCAGTAAAACCTTTGTCACCCGCAATCAGCTGACCAGTAATGAGTATATCCGTATGCAGTTAGTGGAAGGCCCGTTCCGCAAACTAATGGGCGGCTGGTCGTTTATTCCGCTGAGCCAGGATGCGTGCAAAGTTGAACTGAATCTGGATTTTGAGTTTACCAATAAACTGGTTGAGCTGGCTTTCGGCCGTATCTTTAAAGAGCTGGCCGGTAATATGGTGATGGCATTTACCAAACGGGCAAAAGAGGTTTACCGTGTCTGATATTTCCGCTGAAGTCTGCTACGCCCTGCCGGATAAACAATTTCTGATCCCGGTGAAAATAAACGAAGGGGCCACCGTGGAGGCCGTTATTCTCGCATCCGGTATTTTATCATTGCGGGATGATGTGGATTTAACAAAGAATAAAGTCGGTATTTTCAGCCGCCCGGCAAAACTGACCGATATTGTCAGTGATGGTGACCGCGTGGAAATATACCGCCCGTTGATTGCGGACCCGAAAGAAATGCGCCGTAAACGGGCGGAAGAAGCCAGCCGCAAAAAGAAAGAGGGCTGATCACCGCCCTTTCTGACGGATCATGACGGGAAAAATGCGGATATCAGTCCATCCGTCAGTCAAAACGGATAATATATTCCGCTGTTCCGGAGAATTGTCCGGGCTCAATCCGGCTTTTCAGTTTATAGATATATGCCGTAACAGAGGCATTTAACTGTTTTTGCATATTGCCGAGATACACCTTGTTCCCCGCCGTAATTTGTTCATCATTATAATAAAGCGCAAACCCGATAGCCGGATTCGTTGAGGCAATAATCGCGCTGTCTGCCAGTGCGAAACGTGTTGCCTCACTTAATACAATCGAAGCACGTTTGGTTGTTTTATCATTGCTGCAACTGACTGAAATTGTATTATCAGCGCGGATAGCTGTTCTGCCCGTTTCTGCCGGAAAATCTGACAGTTCCAGATTATTGAAGTCATAGACTATCTGCGGGGTATTAATGACACATGTTTCAACGGTATCAATATTAGCCGATAATTTAAGTCTTGCGATCGTTTCATGCCGGTCGTTCTTTATGAGTCCGGCCTGTGCTGACGCTAACCTCAGCGGTTCCGGATTATCTGTTGCGGCATAGACAGAAATTAATGCGCGGGGAATGTACACAAATCCGTTCCGGTTTTCGACTGAAAAAGTCCCTCCCTGTGACGTATAGGGCTGCACGCCGTCCAGACGGACAGAATAGGCATAATCTTTATTAAGGTAATATGCAGGTACGCCGTTAATCATCCGGAAAAATGCCGGTGGTGAATCACTGTCCATCCGGGTTGTTACCAGCCGTAATTCCTCATAAGCGCTGTTATTACAGGCAGAAATACCATCGACCTGCAATACATCCGTCGCCAGTAATGTACCGGCGCTGATTTTACCTTCAATACGCGCCTGCAGATGGGATTCTGCCGTTTTAAGCCCGGACTCAGTGTTAGCGCAATCCGCCATCGCCTGTGCTGACACTATCAGTAATACCGGCATCAGCCAGTGATGTTTATTATTCAATGTCATTCTGACTCCCTTTAATGCTGTTTACCTGCTCTGTCTGCCGGTTCCGTAATATCCCGGTCAGCGGCAAACCGCATCGAAAATATAAAATCCGTTTACTTTTTGTTTCCCGCTGACATTATAAGAAAAGCGGCAGTTATACTGATTTTTATCTCCCCAGGTCACGCCGATATCATCATTATCTTTTGCGCCGGTGAGATATAATCGTCCATAGTTACTGACATAAGCGCGATCATTATCATTATCATTTTTCACATAAGCACCAAACGGAATGAGCTGACCGTCTTCGCCCCGCAGGGTAACCAGCATTTTTGTTCCGATAGCCGTTTTATAATCAAGCAGAACAACGGCACCGCGGGTCGGGTATATTTCTTTTATCGTCGTTTCCACTTCGGCATTTTCCGGTAGTGTAAGATTATCGATCCGGATGCTGTTATTACGATAAGGAATGAGATTCGGCACAATCGCCAGACCGGAGCCGTCTGTCGTCACACCGGGATTGTTAAGAATATGGATACCTTCTGCCCCCGGTGTATATACCAATCCGTTGGTATCACCCAGCGGCCGTGATAATGTAGCCCCGTAACCACTCATCACAAGGGAACCGTTCAGGCCATAAGATATCTGACGGTTGTCTTTCTTATAGGAATAACCGGCATTGACATCACCATAACGCCCTTTATATTTACCGTACACACTGCCGTAATTTCCGTTGCCCTTGTTACCGTATCCCTGCTGAACGTTCCACGAAAAGTTTTTGTCATCCGGGAGTATACCGCCGACCCCGACGTAATTATTAAAATCACCGTCTTTATTATAGGAGGCACCATAGGTTATCCACTGATCTTTAAAACGCCCCTCCAGCGGAATACTGATATTAACAGACACAACGTGGTCATTATGACGCTCCGTTTCAAAAATATCAGTCCGGTAGTTTTTTCTGTTGAGCGAGTTTTTATAATAGGCGTAATTGACACTCAGGCTCACCCTGTTGAATACATTGCTATAACCAATATTGTAAGAATCAACACTTTTTTCCTGATTATTATAATATGTGTTGTACGTCTGGCGGGAGACCGATGCATTCAGGGTACCAAATTCATCCGGTAAACTCTGGGTCACGGATAATTCTGATTGTCCTTTGCGCATCAGATATGCCGATGTATCCGCCCGTCCGCTGTAATAATCAAACATATCGGTCATGGTGAGATAATCACCACTCATATAGCGATATCCGGCAAAACTGATACTCGTGCCGGTATCTTCCAGTGACTTTGAGTAGCGGACACGAAATACCCTGCCTTCCATACTGTCAATGGCGTCCGGTTGTGCCCGGGTAAACATAATATCCGTTGCTATCGCACCCACGACCGGAATATTCATACCGATACCGGCATCATAGGCCTGATAGCGGGAGGTCACCTGAACACCACCGAAAATAGTGGTATTGCCGGTTAATCCGTAGAAGGCATCTGCCTGAACAAATTTTGTTTTATTACCGGTCCCCTCTGAAAGCCCGTAATTATTCATTCTGTACTGTGCAGCCGTAATACTGTATTTATACCGGCTCTTGCGCTGCATGAAATTAAGTGAAGAAAAAGGAACAACAGAACGAAATTCGCTGCCGTCAATACCTTTGCGGACAACGTATAAATTTTCGCCGCTGTTCAGCGGAATAACATCGCTTAACTCATAAGGTCCTGCCGGGACATTAGTCCGGTAAATAACATAACCGTTCTGGTATACCTCAATCGTGGAATCTGTGGTTGCCACACCACTGATAACCGGCGCATAGATACCGGCATATTGCGGATACATCTGATCATCAGACCACAGTTTTATTCCGCGAAATGAAACGCTGTCAAAAACGTCAGAATCCGAAAAGTTATCACCAACCAAAAAATTACTTTTAATTGATCGCAGCGGACGCTCAATATAGTTGAGCTGACTTTCCCACTTTTGGTGATCACCCGCCCTTTTGTTCCATGTACTGCTGTTACGGTAACGCCAACTGCCGAGATTCACACCGGAACGCAAATTCAGATAAAAGGAGTCGTCTGTATTATTATTGTTACTATTGGTCAGATGCAGACCGGAGAAACTATAATCAGTGAAAACAGCGGGAATACCGTCATCCCACAGTAACTCCTGGCGGGCATCCAGCGCTTTCTGATCAAAAGCCACCTGCGGCATACTGAGATATAACCGGTTCATATTCCCTTTAAATTCAGCGTCCGCTCCCGGAATACCACTCAGGTCAACACAATCCCCGGATTGATCCGGTAACGAATAATATTCCGGCTTTATGCCGTAGTCCGCTAATTCGGTATCTGTAAAGCAAGGCCGCAGCTTATGGGTATTTTTGTCGCTGTAGAACAGAATTTCCTGCGTATTGACATACTTGTCATTCAGATAGATATCCACCCGGTAGGTTCCGGGTATAAACGATGATTTTTCAAACGCAGACAAATCAACATTAAGCGCTTCGCCGGACGGGGTGGTAAGAAAATCAGGATCAAAATAGTCGTCGGCTCCTGCCGTGTTGATACCTGACAATGCAACTATCAGAATTGAACTGTAACGCCATGTTCTTTCTGATGATTTCATAATAATATCTCCATGAAAATCCCTATCATGAAAAGAAAATTTTATTTAAAAATCACAAATCGGCCTTAAATAGATTCAACTTCCCTAAATCATCAATAAATGTGTAGTTTACCACGGATGGCTTTTTATTATTTTTTAACGGAATGAACTCTGACGACTCCGGACGGATATAACTCGGGGATTCCAGAACAACATCATTAGCCTTAACTTCACTGATGTTAATAAAATATTTTGTCGGATTTTTAAATTCCAGCTTTCCGTCAACATATCTGACAGTCACTTTTTTAAAGACATCCACCGAATCAGAAAAGGATAATGATTTTGGTCTGTAAATTATTTTAATTCTGTTGTTAACCGCAAATGTCAATTTGTTTACTTTCAGGTTTTTATCCGTTGACGGAATAAATTTCACATTCAGCCAATACAGTGACTCCCGATCCGCCGGCAGATTTCCGACCATCATAACCCGCAGGCTGCTTGATGTATTACCTTCCAGTTTAAATAATGGTGGTGTTATTACGAATTCATTACTTTCTTTATCATTCTCATCCAGAATCCAGCTTTGGATAAGATAGTTTTTATTATCCTTGTTATGTGTACTTACACTTCCTTCATTTTTACCATCACTGATAACAACACGGGTTGAACCCAGATATATATCTGCCATGCTGTTACTGACAAAAATGCATGAAAAGATAAGTGTAACTATCTTAATTAAATTAATCATGACTCCACCTGAATACAATTAACAGGGCAGACACGTCTGCCCTGTAGTATATATACCTGTTAGTTATACGTGATAGTATAATCTACTGATGCATCAATAGTACCTGCATCCACTACATTTGCAGTGCTGACCAGATATGGGGCATATTCAAATTTAGCCTTACCGCTGGTAATTGCCTGTGACGTGATGAAACCATCAACACGGCGATTAGCATTTGTTACTTTATCTTTTAAAACAATAACCAGGCCTTTAGCCGTGGTCGCGGTTTGTTTCAGATTAATTTCAGCCGGGCCATTACGATCGTTAGCCGTTAATGCCAGATTGGCTGTATTACCTGTACAATCCGTCAGATCAAGGACAACGTCTTCGCTGCCTTGGATTTCTGTACCAATAGTCTTGAATACGCTCGCATCATGCGTACCCATATCAATGTAAGAATCTTTGTTACCATTATTAACTTTACAGGTAGATGCGTTAATCTTTCCGGTAAAGTAAATTGTACCTGTGTCTTCCGCAAATGATGAAGCACTGAATAACAAAGCAAGAGCAGCTGGTAAAACAGCATATTTAAGTTTCATAATACTTCCTTTTATAGAAATTAACAGTAGTAATTTACAACTCCATTTTTAATTCCGGCTAACCGCCGCAAACTAATCATTAGCTGCGTGCATAGAAATATTAACATCAGATATATCACCTGATGACATCAAATAACCTCTATTATATTTATTAGTCATTTTATTTTATGCTATTAATTTTTCTCTCCGGATGTAACCTTTTACAAAAATAGCACCCATTTGGATTTAACAAACACTACCATCTATTTTCCGTGTCAGTCCAGCGTAATTTCAGCGATAATATTAAATCAGTATTCATACTTTGCCATTACATTAATATTAAACTAATCTAATGTTACGGATATACAGTGTAAATAGTGCCAGATTTATTATTAATAAATGTCATTCATTAATACAAATGACAATAAAATACACTTACCATTAAGATACAAAGATCAACGTACTGATTTATAATGAAAAAGTATTGTTTATATATTCTTTAACGATGCAGCGGTTGTGATTTAAATGTAAAAGGAAACCAAAAACTACGTATAAATTTTAAACACCGATTAATACCCGCAGATATAATTCATTACATTTAATTTTAGCTTTCCGGAATAATCGCCGCCCGGATATGCCCTGCGCAGGAAAACCAGGTTCACACATTGTAAATTAAGGGAAAATGACACCCATTATTAAGATTTATCTCACCATCAGAATAATCATCATGACGTCATTAATTCATAGTAAATACGTAATTTTTCATCATCATACTCACACGATTCAGGAATAATAATCGTTCAGATTGTTCAGTCCCTGTGTCTCACGGGTAAATGCAATATTGATTTCCCCGTTCTTTCTGATAATCGTCAGCACCCACAGGCTGTCAAAATCATCACGTGGCCAGGCCGGTATACCGGCGTAATCCCCGCCGGTCTGTTTCAGAATATCCCTCACGACCCTGATCAGATTATCATGCTCCCAAACCACAAAGACCGTATGGCGGTGATGGGCTTTATCCAGTAATGCATCGCGAAGCGCTTTGGTTTCTTTGGCGTGAAATTCCAGATGCACCGGCAGAGATAAGCGGATTGCCACCGGGGTTATGGTCTGAAGGGAGCGCAGCGAATTGCCGAGCTTGCTTTGTTTCGGCGCAGCAGCATACAGCGCATCCGCCCTTCCGTAACGGGTGATCAGAAGATCGGCCAGCGCCAGCGCACGGTGTAATCCCTTGCCGGTTAACTGACCACTGTCATTGTCCGGTTTTTCGCCGTGGCGCAGAAAAACCAGTGTCTGTACTGAATGAGTCATCTGCCTGCTACCTGATTTACAGAATACCGATTTAAGAAACCGGATGTCCATGACAATCCTTATTGTTTCCGGAAACAATCAGTGTAATCGCCCGCCACCGGTTAGCCTACTTTTTTACATGAATTTTTATTTTTCAGAGAAAATACATTTTCCTGTTTATGTCAGCAGGTTACTCCGCTTATTTTATCGTCACCTTTCATTCACGGAGAGTTTGATCAGTGAAAAATAAAATAACAGGAAAAAACACGGCGGCACCGTTTTTACGTTCCGGATAACACTTTTCATCCCGTTGACGGATACACTGTATTGATGCCATTAATAAGGGAATATAACAGTATTACATCAAGGATATTATCTATGCGTCAGATTACCATCCGGTTAGCCGACCCTTCGGATGCAGCAGCGCTGTGTGACATGCATCAGGACTTTACCGCCTGCGCCAATACGTTACAGATGCCGTACACTTCGCGGAAATTCTGGGAACACCGGATGAGCCAGAGTGATCAGTCAGCCACCCGTCTGGTCGCTGTGGTTGACGGCGTGGTGGTCGGGCTGCTGGGCATTAATCAGAACAGTAATCCCCGCCGCCGCCATGTGGTTAATTTTGGTATTACGGTCAATAAAAACTACCGCAGGCAGGGTGTCGGCAGTGCATTAATGCAGGCCATGATCGATTATTGCGATAACTGGCTGGGTATCCGCCGTATTGAACTGGAAGTGTTTGCCAATAATCCGGACGGTCTGGCCCTGTATGAAAAATTCGGTTTTCAGCGCGAAGGGATTGCCCGCGATTACGCGTTCCGCGACGGGCGTTATGTCGATGCGATTCTGATGAGCCGGATAAACGATCAATCCAGGTAACCGGATAATCCGGAAAGACGAAAACGGAAAATAGCGTATGGAACATAAATGGGTCTGTATTCAGTGCGGGGAAAAAGAGATTCCGCAATACGCGGAATATTGTGATGAGTGCGCGGAAAAACGGATGTCGCGGATCGGCGGCTGGCTGTGGCTGCCGTTAATTACCCTTTTTCTGTCACTGGGTGCCGGTGGTTACTCGCTGAGTGAGTGGTATGATTTATATCAGCAAAATGCGGGGTTTATTCCTGACCGCGTATTGCAGGTCATGTATATTAATATTGCTTTTACCATACTGACCATGCTGCTGATACTGATAACGCTGTATTATTTCTTCAGGCTCTCCCGTTATCTGCCGAAGCTGTTTATTGCCTTTATTCTTTTTGCCATTGCCTCGGAGGCCATTCAGGAAATAGTGCTGGTTAATCTGCTGGATGTTAATGTGGACTTCACGCTTTATTATCCGCTGATAAGATTGGTGATTTACGCTATTATCTGGATCTCGTATTTTCTGGTGTCAGAACGGGTAAAAAGAACCTTTATTCATTAAATCAAGGGAAACAGCATGAATAAGTTTATTTTTCCGGCAATATTATGTGCCGCCACACTGGTCACACAGCCTGCGAATGCAGGTAAACTGCCGGATAACCCTTATTTATCGACAGCGGCAGTCAGTAGTGTGCTCAGTGCCGCCAGCTCTGTGATAATAAGTGCTGTCATTTTATCGCCGGTTATTTTGCCTGCACAACTGAGTGTGGAGTCTGTGGAAAACAATAAAAAAGAAAAAGTGACCACTATCACCGGCAAAACCGATAAAAATGAAGATGTCGTGCTGCTGGTCGCCACTGAAAAGCTGGAGAAAATACCGGTGAACCCGGGGGATAAACTGGCAATGGAACCGGCGGAAAAAGGCCCTGGTGCGTACCTGAAAAAGGACGGGAAAATTATCACTCATATGGTGAATCAGGATGATCGTGAATTAACTCATCAGGAGAAGATGCCATAATATGCGACTGCTGAAATCCGTTTTTGCGGCTGCCCTGCTTACTGCGTCCGGCCTGGCATACAGCAGCAGTCAGAACTGTGCGGATAAATCTCCGCCCACGCCGCAGGAAGCCGCACAGCGCACCGCACAAGCCAAAGTGCTGAATGACTGGCTGGAGAAACAGGGTGACCGGGTCGTCCTGCTGGTCCGTCAGGGTCAGGCGCTGAGTGACTACGGGCTGAGCTTTTCCCATGCCGGTTATGCCGTGCGGGAAAGAAACGGTACCTGGCGGGTGTATCACAATCTCAACACCTGCGGTACTGCGCAGTCTGAATTGTGGATCCAGGGGCTTTATCAGTTTATTGATGATGAACTGGCGGGAAATACCGTTGCCACCCTGCACTTCCCGCCTGCCTTACAGTCTCAGTTGCTGAAAGTGTTGCGTGATCCGGAGCTGCGCAAAGCCCTGCACAATCCGGCTTACAACATGGTGGCACATCCGTTTGCGACCGACAGCCAGAACTCCAACGGCTGGGTACTGATGGTATTTGCCGCCGCCCGCTCTCCGGGTGTGAATTCCGTTTCTGCCGGGGTAAACTGGCTGAAATCAGAATTCTATATCGGCTCCTCCGCCGAGGCCGGGCTGGTCAAACGGGCACTGGCAGACAGCCTGATGCCGCATATGTCCACTGACGGGCAGCCGGTCACCGGGATTGTGACCTTTAACTCCGGCGACAGCCTGCTCGGGTTTCTCAGCCGTTACGGCAAATTCCGGGTTGAGTGCAGTCACGGCAGCTTCGGCAGTGCCGTCTGTATGGTGCCGCTGCCGGAATAATGACTACCCCCGGTTATTTTATATCCTGCTGCCATTATTTCTGATGGCAGCATTTTTCGTCGCTTTTTTGTTCCCCTTCCCGTTTATGTGATTTCCCGCCCCGCTTTTACCGCCAACCTGTCCGTTATATTAAATTTTCTTTTCCTTTTATTTTCATTAATTTAGTTGCAAACAATGACTTTACCGGGCTAATAATAAATCATAACAAGAGCATGCCTTTTATTTTAAAAACACATTTAGCGGCAACTGCCAACACCACGTAAGACAGGGGAAACACCATGAGCAAACACGAGACGTCATCCGCACCTCCGGCGCATGACCACGATTTTATGTTTACGCCCATACCGATGACACACCGCCGCGAGACCTGGAAACAGGTGCTGGTCTGGATAGGCTTCGGGTATGTGGCAACCGGGTTATTTATCGGCGGCGCACTGGCCGGGGCCAACGGCGGGCCGGGAATGTCATTTCCGATGGCGCTGCTGGCTATCGCCATCGGGATGGGATTGTTGTTTATTCTCACCTCGCTGCTCGGCATTATGGCGCAGCGCACCGGGCTGAGCCTGGCGCTGATCAGCCGTTTTTCCTATGGCCGTTTCGGTGCGAACCTGCCGATGATTGCTATGGGGCTGCTGACCCTCGGCTGGTTTGCGGCGATCACCGGGATGGTCGGGGATATCTGGGGCACGTTCCTGGGCAATCCCAGCGGGATCATCGTCTTTAACCCGGCTGAGCACGGCTACAGCGGTGTGCCGATCACCCTGGAAGTCTTTCTTTCCTGTGTCGTCGCCGGCCTGCTGTTTACCTACACCTCACTGCACGGCATGAAAGGGCTGGAAATTATCGCCATTCCGGTATCACCGATTATTATGATTATCGCTGTGATCACCGGTTATGCCATGTTGCAGGAAGGCGGCGGATTATCGGTCTTTATTGAGAATTCCAACCGTAATGAAGGACTGATGCTCTCCACCGCGATCACTATGGTCGTCGGCAGCTGGATTGCCGGGGCGGTGATGGGTGTGGATCTGTTCCGCTTTAATAAGAGTATTTCTGCGGTATTCTGGGGATCGGCGGCCTGTTTTATTTTCACCAACCCGCTGCTCAATGTGGTCGGTTATATCGGCACCATGACCGTCGGGATGCCGAACTACATAACCTGGATGATTGAAAAAAGCTTCCTGCTGGCACTGATCGGGGTGATCACCTGGACACTGTCACTGTGGACCACCAATGACGCGGAACTCTACTGTAACTCGCTCTATACCGGGCCGGTACTGGATTCCGTCGGGATAAAGGTCAATAAAAACGTGCTGATCCTGACCACCGGGATTATCGGCACCGTGCTGGGCGCTATCGGTTTTTACCAGATCTTCTTTGCTGATTTTATTAACTATCTCGGCATTATGGCACCACCGCTGGCCGGGCCGCTGCTGGCGGATTACTACATCACCCGCAAATGCCGCTACGACATCACGCAGATTAACAGTCAGCCGAAATACAATTATGCCGGGGTGATCAGTGCGCTGGCCGGGATGGCTTCCGGTCTGGTGATGGCACTGAACAACATTCTGTCTGACTGGCCGACCGGCCTGCTGGCATTAGTGATTACCGTTATTATTTATCTGATATTGCATCCGCTGCTGGCGGCAAAAGCCACCTCACCGGCCACAGGGAGATCATAATGAAAAAAGTCTATCTGAATGAATTTACGACTGAAGAACTGAAAAACCGGTTCGATAAGGGCGAAATCGACAGCGCCATTACCATTTTCGGCAGTTGCGAGAGCCATGGCCCGCATCTGCCTCTCGGTCCGGATCTGTTTGTGCCGGAAGCCGTTGCCCGCCGTGCGGCACAGCGTTTGTCCCGCACGATTGTGGTACCGGGTGTGCCGTTCGGCACTTCCGCGCACTATAACGGCACGCCGATGGCGATTAACATCCGCTTTGAAACCGTCATTGCGATTGCGGAGGACATGTTTGAGAGCCTGATTCAGTATGGCATCAAACACATTTTTGTTTTCAATGGTCACGACGGGAATATTCCGTCTCTGGATATCGCGCAGCGAAATGTCAAAGCGCGCCATAAAGATGTGGTCTTTGCATTCCTGCCGGCCTGGTGGTCCGTACTCGGCGCCCGTCTCGGGGAGAATTTCTTCCGTGAATGGAACGGGCTGGGGCATGGCGGTGAGGGGGAATCCTCCATTACCGCTGCGGTGTGTCCGGATCTGTGCGACCTGAGCAAAGCGGTACGCCAGATGCCGGAGGACAGCATCCGCCACGGCGATAATGTGCAGATTATGTGGGATATCACCGAGGTTTCAGTGACCGGTGCGACCGGCGACCCGACTTACGCCAGTATTGAGAAAGGTGAAAAAATGCTGAATGCCCTGACTGATCTGGTGGTGGAAAGTATTGAAGCGCTGGAAAAAACTAACTGGAATTATGATTTACGCGCTAAGTAAACAAAGTGATGCCCCGCAATGCGGGGCATTTTTTCAGAGTCCGGCAAATTCAGGGATTGGCGGCCGTCCGTGTGATTCCAGAAAATCCAGTACCCGGCGCGGTGTCACATTCAGGATACGTGCTTCCGGAAACTCAATCTCCCGCAGCATGGTCACCACCCGCTCAAAATTACCCAGATAACCGGCATAATGCGAATCTGAGCCCAGCGAAATCCAGCCGCCGTGGTCACGCACCGCTTCGGCAATCGCACGGCAGTTTTTCTCACTGCCCGCCCGCGAATGCAGGAATGAGGAGTTATTCATCTCCAGCGCCACATTGCACTCTTTTGCCGCCTGCACCACCGCCTGAATATCCAGCGGGTATTTCGGGTTTCCGGGATGGGTGATAATCTGCACTTTTCCGCTGCGGATAGTCGCAATCATGGCTTCGGTATTGGCGGCCTGTCCCTGCGGCTGCAACACCGGTTCGTGAAAACCGGCGAGAATAATATCCAGCTGCTGCGCCATTTTATCCGTGCAGTCTGTTTCTCCGGCCTGATTTTTAATATTGGCCTCAATACCGTACAGCAGCCCCGCACCGTTAATCATGCGCGGCAGAACCGGCATATTGGAAAAATGCCACGGATGCGGGCCGTCCGCCATGTCCGGCCCGTGGTCAGTGATCGCAAACAGGGTTATTCCCTTCTCCGCCGCTTCGGTGAAATATTCACGCACGGTACTGTAAGCATGAGTACTGGCAACCGTATGGGCATGTAAATCAACCGGATATATCACTTTGCTCTCCTTTCTGCGGTTAAGCACCTCTTAACCCTGTCAGATTCTGAAACGGGTCTTCAACCCGGTATACGGATTAACACACTGGCGGGTGTCAGCGTTGTCATGCGCTTTTTCCGTTCTGTAACAGCTGTGCAATCAGTGCGGGCAGTTCCGGATGGTCTTCATGCCAGACGGTGATCCCGTTTGCCTCAAACAATGCCGTTGCCACACCGCTGCCGGATTTAAGCGTGCCGTCAAATGCGCCGCTGTAGATCAGGCCGCTGCCGCAGGACGGGCTGTTCGCTTTCAGGATCACATGCGTGATATTCCGCTGCTGCAGATGATCCAGCGCCCGCAGTGCGCCCTGTTTAAACGCATCAGTGACATCTTCGCCGTCACTGCCGGTGACCCGGGCAGTGCCTGCCCAGACATCACAGCCCTCACCGCCGGTGATTTCCGCCGGGGCACGGGGCACCGGCAGACCACCGAGAATTTCAGGACATACCGGAACCGCCATTCCGCTGTTCTGCAAGGCTTTCAGCGGGGCATATAATTTATGGCTGCCGTCGTAACGGACGGCTTCGCCTGCCAGACAGGCACTGATTGCAATCATCATATTCTCGCAGTGTTTACCGGTATAATTCAGATAGTGATAATCAATACCTGATAGTAAATAACTTATGAGCGCGGGACAAGCCGGGCAGATGTCTCCTTTTGCCGGAAAAAATGCTAAACTCTGCACGATCACCTATTTAACCGGAGTATACCTCTTTATGCACGCATCCACCCCGTCAGAAAAACCGGTGTTATCCGTTTTTGATTTTGACGGCACGCTGACCCGCCGTGACAGTTTTGTTCCTTTCCTGCGTTTTGCCTTCGGGAAACGTGTTTTTTCCCTGCGGATGCTGCGCCTGGTTCTGCCGACACTGCGCTGCTTCTCTCGCAAACTGACCCGCGACGAGCTGAAAGAAGTGCTGATCACCACCTTTCTGACCGGTACCGATGCCCGCTGGGTGGAAAAGAAAGCACAGGAATTTTGTGAACGTTACTGGCATAAGATGATGCGCCCGGAAGGCCTGCGCGCGGTGGCGGCAGAAATTGCATCGGGTGCGGAAGTCACGCTCTGTTCGGCATCCCCGGAGCTGGTGCTGAAGCCGTTTACAGAGCGGCTGGGGATAAAACTTATCGGCACTCAGCTGGAAGAGAAAGACGGGATTCTGACCGGAAAAATCAACGGCAACAACTGCCGCTGCGGTCAGAAAATTGCCCGGCTGCAGCAGGTATACGGCGATTTATCCGCCTACCATATGCGTGCCTGGGGCGATTCACGGGGAGATTATGAACTGCTCTATGCCGCAGGCGAACCTCACTGGCGTCATTTTCACCGCAATCCGGCGAAATATGAAAAACGCCGCAAACAGTTTTCATCCCGCTGAAAACAAAAACGGGCTGTATCATACAGCCCGTCAATAATTACAGCGACCGTTATTTCGGCATTTGCTGTTCCATCATGGCTTTAGCCTGCGCTAACGCCTCAATACCCTGCTTACAGGCTGCATCCTGTGCATCGGCAGGTAATTCCGTAAACTGTTTTTTGGAATCAGCATACTGCTGCTTCATGGTATCAACCTGACCTTTCATTGCATCATTTTTGGCCAGCAGTTCCATATATCCATCAACCTGTTTAAAGTAATCTTCACAGGTGGCAGATAACTGAGCAGAAAATGCAACGGAAGAAAGTGATAACAACCCGGCAGCTAAAATTAACTTTTTCATTAAACATCCCTTTAATGTATTGTTATTGAGCCTGTAATGTAATCGTTAATATTTTAACCCGCTATCAGTTTGCTCTTAATCCCCCTCTCCCGGGAGCGGAAAATATATCCGGGAAAATAGTTTCAATATGATTAATAATTAATATTGTTAATCGTTTTTACAACTCAGTCTGCGGAAATAAAACCGTTCCGGATCACCGTCATCCAGATTATCCACCTGCCCGCTGAGCACAAAACCCTGACGCAGCAGCAACGCCTGCATACCGGTATTTGAGGTATTCACGGAGGTAAACAGTTTTTCTGTCCGGCACTGCTGCTGTAATGCCACCAGCAATGCACTGCCGATCCCCTGCCCGCGCAGCGCCGGGTCCACCATCAGTAACTCAATAAACCCGCAGCCGAAAAAGTGATAATGCAGTACGCCGTAACCGGCAATTTTGCCTTCACGCCGCAGCACAAAACAGACCTTTTGTTCAATCCAGCGGCGGATCGCCTCACACCGTTGCGGCTCCTGTGCCGCAACGGTATCAAGGGCAATTAACGCCGCGAGATCCTGTTCCGTTGCCGGGGATATCTCCCCGGCGCTCCGGCTATTTGTCATCATGACGTTCAGGCGTCCTCCTGCACCGTGCCGGTTCCGGCCTGTTCCGGTTTCTGTGACGCTAACAGTTCCAGCAGTGCATACTGTTTTACCGTCCGTTGTTCCGCTTTTTCTGCCAGAGCAGCGGCTCTCGCCAGATCACTGCTGCTGAGACGGTTAAAACGCTGTTCCTGATGCATCACTTCCGCCAGGGATTGTGACGGCGGACGGGAGTCCAGCACCAGCGGTGCTTTGCCGGTGCCCTCACGGCGCGGATCAAACCGGTACAGCGGCCAGAACCCGCTGGCGGTCAGGGCTTTCATCTGGTCGTAACTGAATGCCAGATCATAGCCATGCTCCTCACACGGGCTGTAGGCAATAATCAGCGACGGGCCGGGATAGGATTCCGCTTCCTGAATCGCTTTCACGGTCTGGTTCATCTGTGCGCCGATGGCTATCTGTGCCACATACACATTGCCGTACATCATCATGGATACGCCCAGATCCTTGCGGGATTTACCTTTCCCTTCCTCTCCGAATTTGGTGACCGCCCCCATCGGTGTGGCTTTTGACTGCTGGCCACCGGTGTTGGAGTAACACTGGGTGTCGAGCACCAGCACATTGACATTCTCACCGCTGCTCAGCACGTGGTCGAGCCCGCCGAAGCCAATATCATAAGCCCAGCCATCACCGCCGATCAGCCAGACGGATTTCGGCAGAAGGTAATGTGCATCCTCTGACAGCTCACGGGCACGCGGATCCGGGTTCTCCGCCAGCAGTGTCTGCAGTTCCGTGATAGCCGCACGTTTTTCATCCGCAGACAATGCCTCATCCGTCAGCCGCTGCTGTAACTCATCCGGCAGTTGTGCCGCAAAGGTCATCAGCAGACGTTTCACCCGTTTTTTATGCTGATCCGCTGTCAGGCGGAACCCCAGCCCGAATTCGGCATTGTCCTCAAACAGCGAGTTGGCCCAGGCCGGACCGCGTCCCTCTTTATTGGTGGTGTACGGCGTGGTCGGCAGGTTGCCGCCGTAAATGGAGGAGCAGCCGGTGGCATTGGCGATCAGCAGCTGTTCGCCGTACAACTGGGTCAGCAGTTTGATATACGGTGTTTCACCGCAGCCCGCACAGGCGCCGGAGAATTCAAACAGCGGCGTGATAAGTTGTGATGTCCGGATATCAATGCGCTCAAGCCGAGATGCAGGGGTGTCCGGCAGTTGCAGGAAGAAATCAAAGTTGGTTTTTTCCTCTGCCAAATGTGCCAGCCGCGGCTGCATATTAATGGCACGGATGGACGGATCCTCCCAGTCTTTCGCCGGGCAGACCTCATAACAGAGATTACAGCCGGTGCAGTCCTCCGGGGCGACCTGAAGGACATAATCCATTCCTTTCATATCGCGGGATTTGACCGGCAGACGCTGCAATGTATCCGGTGCGGCGCTGAACTCTGCGGGATCGGCCACTTTGGCGCGGATAGCCGCATGCGGACAAGCCGCGACACAGTAGTTGCACTGGGTACAGAGAGACGGTTTCCAGATGGGGATCATCTCCGCGATATTGCGTTTTTCCCAACGGGTGGTGCCGGAAGGCCAGGTTCCGTCCGGCGGGAATGCCGATACCGGCAATGCATCACCGCGCTCGGCCAGCATCATGGCAGTGACAGTTTTGACAAAGTCCGGCGCGTTATCCGGCACAACCGGCGGACGCGGCAGACTGTGCGGATCCACTGCCTGCAACGGCACGCGGTTCAGGGCTTCCGGGGTGCGGGCTATCGCCATCAGGTTATCCTGAACGACACTTTCCCCTTTTTTGCTGTAGCTGCGGATGATTGCCTGCTGTAAATATGACTGAATTTCCGCCGCCGGTAACAGAGCGGTCAGATGGAAAAACGCCATTTGCATAACAGTATTAATCCGCGCACCGAGGCGGCATTCACGGGCAATACGGTAGGCATTGATGACATACAACTGTGCCTGTTTTTCTGTCAGAATAGCCTGAACATCCTGCGGGATATGGTGCCAGACCTCATCCGCCGGATACGGGCTGTTGAGCAGGAAAATCCCGCCCGGCGCCAGTTTTTCCGCCATTTCATATTTGTCGAGGAACTGCCACTGATGGCAGGCAATAAAATCCGCCTGCCGGATCAGATAAGTAGCGCGGATCGGTTGTTCGCTGATGCGCAGGTGAGAAACGGTAAGGCCGCCCGCTTTTTTCGAGTCATAGACAAAAAAGCCCTGCGCATAGTTATCTGTGTGACTGCCGAGGATCTGAATGGCATTTTTGGCGGCTGAAACCGTGCCGTCACTGCCCAGCCCGTAAAACAGCGCACTGAGGCGGTGTGTGACCGGCAGCTCCGCCGGAACCGGTGTCAGGGACAACCCGGTGACATCATCAATAATACCGGCTGTAAAGCGGCGTTTCGGCGAAGTTAACGTCAGTTCGCGGAAAATCGCCATCACACAATCCGGATCAAACTCTTTGGATGACAACCCGTAGCGTCCGCCGATAATGCGCGGCAGCTGCGCCCGTTCCCCGTTCTGATATGCTTCGGCAAAGGCGGTCATCACATCCAGATAGAGCGGCTCTGCCTGGGCACCCGCTTCTTTGGTCCGGTCGAGCACGGCAATGTGCTGCACACTGTCCGGAATGGCATCGAGGAAGTGCGGTGCGGAGAATGGCCGGTAGAGATGCACTTCCAGCACACCGACTTTTTCGCCCTGGGCAATCAGTTTGTCCGCCACTTCCTCCGCCGGACCGGCGGCAGATCCCATCAGGATAATCAGGCGCTCTGCCTGCGGGTGTCCGTAATAGGTAAACGGCTGGTAATAACGGCCTGTCACCTCACCAAATGCGGTCATTGCATCAGTGACATGCTGATAAACCGCGTCATACCACGGGTTAGTGGCTTCGCGGGCCTGGAAATAGGTATCCGGATTGGCGGACGTACCGCGTATTACCGGATGTTCCGGCGATAGTGCTCTGTCGCGGTGAGCGCGGATCGCCTCTGCCGGGATCAGTTTGCTCAGCTCTGCACGGCTGACCGCAATAATTTTGTTCATCTCATGAGAGGTCCGGAAACCATCAAAGAAATGAATAAACGGCACGCGGCTGTTCAGCGTGGCTATCTGTGAAATCACCGCAAAGTCCTGAGCCTGCTGGACGCTGTTGGCGCACAGCAGTGCACAGCCGGTCTGACGTACTGCCATCACATCCGAGTGATCGCCGAAAATAGAGAGCGCGTGGGTCGCAACCGTCCGCGCCGCCACATGCAGGACAAACGGGATCAACTGTCCGGCAATTTTATACAGGGACGGGATCATCAGCAGCAATCCCTGAGAGGACGTGAAAGTCGTCGACAGTGCGCCGGTCTGAAGTGCGCCGTGAACGGTGGCAATGGCTCCGCCCTCCGACTGCATTTCCATCATGCGCGGGACATCGCCCCATAAATTGGGTTCCCCGGTTGCGGACCAGTGGTCAGCATATTCGGCCATGGTGGAACTCGGGGTAATAGGATAGATGGCGATCACTTCATTCAGCTGATACGCCATCCGCGCCACCGCCTGATTGGCATCAGTGGTGATCATGCTATGTATTTCGTTGCTCACAATAAGACCCTTCATTTTTATTATTTTTTACAACATATCAGAATAAAAAATGCCGGATTATCGTGATTGTGGTTTGTTATCTGTCTGTAAGCGCGGTTTACACCGCTGCCGTCAGTACATATTCCGCCGCTTCACAGCGGTAAATTTCCGTGACCTGCGGATGGTCGCGCAGTGCCGGAAGTGAATCATCACTGACACTGAGGCGGATCCCCAGACCACAGGCTTTGCCCAGTGACGGCGGGATGTCCGTCACGGTGAAAGGCTGCCCCGCCGCCGTGAGATGCTTGCGCATCGCCACCACACCGAGCATATTTTCAAATAAAATCAGATAGTCATTCATGAACGGAGATCCCCGGAAGTCACGGCTGCCTGTTTCTGTAACTGACGGATGCCGTAAATGGCAGCACCGATGGCACCGGCAAACTGCCCGTCCGGATGCGTGATCACCTCCGCCCCCAGGTGCTGTGAAAGCCGCTCACAGAACGCCTGACTGCGGCTGACCCCGCCGCTGAACAGCACTGACGGCACGGTACTCAGCCGCTTGGCAAATCCGGCGGTACGTTGTGCCATTGAATTCACAATGCCCGACAGAATCGACTGCGGCTCCACCCCGGCAGATCGCAGACTGATCACTTCCGATTCGGCAAAGACCGTACACATGCTCGAGATAGCATGCGGTTCGATCCCGCGGATGGTGTCATCCACCGCCGTGATATCAGTACCGAGTGTCCGGCTGATCACATCCAGAAAACGTCCGGTTCCGGCAGCGCATTTGTCGTTCATCAGAAAATCCGTGAGGTGCCCCTGCTCATCAAGCCGGATCACTTTGCTGTCCTGGCCGCCGATATCAATAACCGTGCGGGTCTGCGGATGCAGCCAGCGCGCCCCGATACCGTGACAGGAAATTTCCGTGACCTGTTTGTCCGCAAAATCCGCCAGTTTGCGGCCATAGCCGGTGAGGGTCAGATACGGCCTGGTGTCGCATTCGCCGCAGAGAGTTTCCCAGGCTTCCAGAATCGCCGACTGCGGCCGGAACGGGGTCGGGATCAGGAAGCGGCGCAGGATCACGCCGCCGTTTTCATCACTGAACAAAATCCCTTTGGTGGCCGTCGAGCCCGAGTCAATACCGATACTCAGCATGATGCCTCCTTATAACATCTCAATAAAGGCGGCAATGCGGGTCGCAAGCTGACCGGTGTCAGAAGTGGAATAATCTGTCTCAATCGCCATATACGGAATATCGTGTTTTTCACGGATATGCCGGTTTATCAGCAGGGATTCCACCGCATAGGTATGACAAGCCTGGAGGATCACATCAATCACCCCGTCCACCTGATAGTCCTGCACCATCTCATTGAGCATATTCAGACGCTGTGTGTTTGGTGATATACAGGAGCAACCGATAGCAAGGTATTTTTCGGTCAGGGCATCATAAACATCGGTCTGCGGATTTTCATCCACACACTGCTCAGTGGCTTTCGCCCCGGTGCAGTTTTCATAACCGACCACCCAGCCGCCGTTCTCTTCGATAATCCGCACCACTTTTTCCGCCGCTCCGCTAATCGGGCAGCCGGTGATCAAAATGCGCGGACGCGGATCCAGCCGTTTACCGGCGGCATATTCCGCACGCACTTTGGCGGTCAGCGTTTCCAGCTCGCCGATCAGGGCGCGTTTATCAAATTTGAAGGTGGCGCCATAGACTACACTGAGAATCTCACGACCGGTCATGGCAGGCGGATTGAGCTGCCCGAGGCGGTAAAATTCGGTTAATGCACGGCGTTCGCGGTTACGCAGATCGATAGCATCACGGATCCCCTGCTCTGTAATTTCACAGCCGAATTGCGCTTCCAGCCGTTTCTGAAAACGGATGATCTCCGAGCGCCAGAGCGCGACAGATTCCGCACTTTCACTGTTATTCGGCAGTTGCATCACATGGACAGGTTTAAATTCCGCCATATATTCATACATTTTCTTTTTGCCGTCACAAGTGGTTTCACCGACGACGATGTCAGAAAAATAGAAGTAGGGGCATTTATCGGTTTTACCGAATCCGTAGCTGCTTTTGATCAGCGGACATAAGTTGCGGGGTAAGGTTTTTTCCGCTTCCTCAATGGTTTCATCACTGGTTGAACAGAGAGAGACAACCGCTGCACCGGCAGCCATGGCAATTTCCTGCGGCATAAAGGTGCAATAGGTTCCCACCAGCGGGATACCCTGCTCTTTCAGTTCCATGACAGTGAGAAAACCCTGTTGGCGGGCATCGGAGAAATCAGAAAAGATCGACGGAAGTTCTGTGACTAATGACATAAGTAGACCTACCATTATCATTATTAAAGTGTGGCGCCAGCGTAGACCTATTAATAATAAGGATAATTGAGGTAAATCATATTCAGGGTGAATACCCCTGACAGGATTAAATTAACGTGATCTTAAATCACAACGCCCGGCAACGGAATTATCTGGCACCTTGTGTTGTCAGTCAGTAAGCTTCAGGGTAATCATAAACCTGACTCAGACGTGCTGTTTATAACAGCCGGCTGCTGACGGAGGATATATGTTAACAGGAATGAATCATCTGACCCTGGCGGTCGCCGATGTGGATCGCAGCCTGCATTTTTACCATGATATTCTGAAAATGACGCTGCATACCCGCTGGAAATACGGGGCTTACCTGACCTGCGGGGAACTGTGGATCTGTTTATCGGCAGACCCGGAAATCATTCACCGGCCTATTCATCAGGGTTATACCCACTACGCTTTTACCCTTCCTCCCGAACAGTTTCCGGCCTTCCGCTCGCTGCTCGCCGATCATCAGATAACACTCTGGAAACGTAACCGCAGTGAAGGGGATTCTGTCTATTTTCTTGACCCGGACGGGCATCAGCTTGAGGCGCATTCCGGCGGAATACAACAGCGGCTGGATGCCTGCCGCGAAGCACCGTACGAAGAGATGATATTTCCGGATAACACCGGCGAATAATCGCCGGTGCCGGTTGCTGTTATCCGCTACTGACGCAGACTGACAGCAATCCGGTTAAACGCATTCATCAGCCCGGCGGCAATTGTCAGATCACTCATTTCCGCATCGGAAAAATGTGCCTTCACACGCTGCCAGACGGCATTATCCGTATTTTGTGCAGATAACAGCGTGACGGACTCCGTCCATTCCAGCGCCGCCCGCTCACGATCACTGAATCGTTCACTCACGCGCCAGCCCGCGAGTGCATCAAGTTTCTCCTGAACCATGCCCCGCTTACGCAGTGCCGCCGTGTGCATTTCCAGACAAAACGCACAACCGTTAATCTGGGATACCCGCAGATACACCAGCTCAACCAGTTCAGGAGATAACGCGCTGGTTTCCAGTGCATTTTTACAGGCAATCAGCCCCGCATACGCTGCCGGACTGAGTTTCGGATAAGATAACCGTAGTGATGACATAATAAACCTGCCTTGATCAGAATGAAAAAAGTATCCGGGAGACCGGGCACCACACCCGGTAATAACACCTGGTGATATAACCAGTCATCCCGCTATATTATGGATAAATTTACAGTATCGTTATCGTCATTGTGTGATGGCGGTTAAAACGGCCCTTTAAAAATAAAGAAAGCCCCGGCGGCGATAAATCCGAAGCCGACAAGGTGGTTCAGTGTGATGCTTTCACCCAGATAGGCGACAGAAAATACCATAAAGACACACAAGGTGATCACTTCCTGCATGGTTTTCAGCTCGGCGGCGCTGTAATACTGGTGTCCGATCCGGTTAGCCGGTACTGCCAGACAATATTCCGCCAGGGCAATCAGCCAGCTGAAAAAAATCACCGCAATAAGGGGTTTACCGGCAAACTTCAGGTGTCCGTACCAGGCAAACATCATAAAAATATTTGAGAGAACAAGCAGAAAAACCGGGAGAAACTTCGCCAGCATAGGGAGATCCGTCAGTAAAAAATGATATCAGCCGCTATGTTACGCCGATCTCTGATAAACGGATATATCATCAGGATGATAGTTTCAGAAACTAACTTTCCCGTCATTTACTTATAAAATTTGTATTTTACACGTATTCAGCCCTTTATTCTTTCCGCTGATTTCCGGAAAATTGTACTGAACTGATTGTGCGGATAACCGCATCCCATTACACTTAATATTTGTGAAAACAATTATCGTGTTTATGCGTCTATTAACTTTTTTATTATTATCAGTCTGTTTATCCGGTTATGCCGCCGGAGGATCACTGAACGGCTATTACAAATGTGAGATTTCATCCGCCAGTTATCAGCGAAAACAGGGCGCAATGCGCGATTTTTATTTTCCGGATAAACAGCGTGAATCCGTCGTTCTGTTTCATCGTGACCGCTTTACCGTGCTGGATACGCAACCGTCCCCGTATCACTCCCCGGCACTGACGCCGATAAAACAGTTTGCCACCATGTCAAAGCAGGATTTACAGGAGATCGGCGAAGATACCCTGATTTATGCCGGCACCTTCAGCGGGCTCGCCTATTTCACACCGTCACAGCGGCGCTTTGTTTTCGGCTTAAATAAACGCGCCAGCGGTAATAACGGCTCGTTTCTGCTGGAACTGCAAAACTGCCGCCGGACAACGCGCTGAGCATCAGTCACACACCTGCATCACTGCTTCCCGCAGCCAGCCGAGTGCCGCGTCCCCTTCACTGCGCTGGTGCCATAACATCTGAAAACTGAGCGGCGCGATAATCAGCGGCGGCGTAAATACCTGTAATGACGGGCTGAGTGTTTCCGGCAGTGCCCGCTGCGCCACCGTCAGGATCAGATCCGTGCCTTCCGGCAGCTGCGAGGCGATCTGCCAGTAAGGAACAGAGACCGCAATGCGCCGCCGGTAATTGAGCAACTGTAACTGCCGGTCAATTTCATTGGCTTCATACGGCTTCATGCTCGCCAGGATATGCGGGTGCGAGAGCCAGTCCGCCATCGGCATCGTGCCGTTGGTGCAGTATTGTTTGTCCGCAACACTGACCATGGTGTCCGTAAAAACTGTTTTTGTGCGGAGAGTGTAATCTGTTGCCGTAAATACCCCGAATGCCAGGTCGAGACTGCCTTCCTGCAATTTTCCCTGCATCTCCTCGCGGCTGCCCTGCCAGATTTGCAAATCAACCTGCGGCGCGGCAGTCCGCAGATAACGGATTAATTTTCCGCTGAAAATCGCCGCCCCGTAATCAGACATAGCGATATTAAACCGCCGTGTACAATTTTCCGGCCGGAAATCCTGCTGTGCGATCAGATCATCAAGCTGGCTCAGTGCCTGCGTCAGCGGCGCATACAGTGCTTCCGCCTTACCGGACAGATGATAACGGCCCTGTCTGCGGATAAGCAGCGGATCCTGAAATAAATCCCGCAGCTGGTTCAGTGTGTGGCTGACAGCAGGCTGGCTGCGGTGCAGAGACACCGCCGCCCGGCTAACATGGCGTTCACGCAGCAACGCATGCAGTGTAACCAGCTGATTTAAATCTAATTTCTTTATATTATTCATGGTGCGAATAGTGCCCTATAAAATTGATCATTTCCGGTTCTGCCGGGGATCACCTATGATTGATGTTAATAAAACGTTAACCAGGGAGGCTACTATGTCAACCTTATCATTATCTGCTATTGCTTTGATTGTTTGTGCGTTTTTTGCCGGTGCCATTGTACCGGTACAAGCGGTCAGCAATGCAGTGTTAGCACGCCATTTGGGTCATCCGTTATGGGCCAGCCTTGTATCATTATTAATCAGCATTATTGTTTTAGCACCGTTATTATTTATTTTTAAAGTGCCGAAGCCGGTACTGAGTGCGGATTTACTGCATCAGCCGTTCTGGATCTGGATCGGCGGGATAGCCGGCATGCTGTATCTGACCTCCGCCCTGATCCTGGTACCGAAAATCGGCGGCATTACCTTTTTCGTGATGGTGATTGCCGGTCAGCTGGTGATTTCCGCGCTGATTGAGCATTTCGGTCTGTTCGGGATGCCGAAACAGCCGGTTCAGATAGCCAAACTCGCCGGTATCGGCCTGGTGGTGGCGGGTGTGCTGGTGATGCAGTTTGCGGGTGAAAAAAAGCCCCGCGATACTGACAACGGGGCAGGAAATGCAACTCAAGTCGAACAGACAATAAAAAGATAGGTTTGGTTTCCCGGAATATTACTGCACCGTCTCAGCATCCTTCTCCGCTTCCGGGCGGCGCGAAGGACGCTGTAATAAGAAGACACCACTCATAATCAGCACCATCGACAGAATCTCTGTCACACCGAGCTGCTCATTGGCGGCCAGGAACCCGACAAGCAGTGCCACCACTGGTGGGATGTAAGTTACGGATGAGGCCACCACCGCCCCCAGATTCAGGATCAGATAGTAATACGTCAGATACGCCACCCCGGTACCGAGCAATCCCAGCCCGATAATCAGCCCGAGGCTGGCGGTGCTGTCCTGTGCAATCGCGGTAATGCCGGTAAACGGTGTGATGCAGGCAAGGATCAGCAGCGCAAGGCCAATCTGATAAGTTGTCAGTGCCAGCGGAGCAATCTGTTTATCCGCGAGGAATTTTTTGGCATACACAAAGGAAATCCCCACACTCAGAGATCCCAGGATCATATAACCCACCCCGGCGAGACTGATACTCTCCCCGCTGACCTGCCACGGCTTGGCGATCAGAATCACACCGGCAAAGCCGAGCATCAGCCCGCACAGACGCAGTACCGTGATTTTTTCCTGCCGCAGGAAAATCGCCGCGACAATAAACGAGAACAGCGGAATTGCCCCGCTGAGTACGCCGGATACGCCGGAGAGCAGTAATGAGGTGCCGGAGGCAAACGCCCAGTAATAAATCACCGTGGCCAGCAGCGCCATCACCAGGAAATGTCCGGTGTATTTCAGATGTTCACGGCGTACTGCTTTCTGCATCCACGCCATCACCGCAATCGGCACAAAACCGCATAACACCCGTAAAAAGACAATCTGTACCGGCGAGATCCACTCACTCGCCTGGCGCATAAAAATAAAATTGGTGCCCCAGATTATCCCGAGGAACGCGAAGGCTGCTGCCGTTTTACTGTTCATATTATTGCTACCCCTTTTTTCTGATGGGGCTATTGTTCTGAATCCCGGGCTGTGCTACAACCGATTTAAATTACCTTATGAAAGAGAAAAACTATTTCATGAACCGTTATCCGCCGATGAAAGCGTTGCTGGCCTTTGAAGCCAGTGTCCGCCTCGGCAGCTTTATCAAAGCAGCAGAATCCCTGCATGTCACGCCGGGTGCGGTCAGCCAGCAGATAAAAAAGCTGGAGGACGAACTGGGCGTGATGCTGTTCGTGAGGGAAATCCGCAAGCTGACGGTGACAGAAACAGGACAGAAATACTATCGCTTAATTCAGCCTGCGCTGGAACAGATCCGCGCCGCCGGTGAGACAATCCGCTATGCGGCGCGTCATACCCTGACCCTGTCCATGCCGCCCGGGCTGGCCTCCAAATGGTTCTCCCCCCGGATGAGTGATTTTGTCCGCACCTTTCCCGGGCTGGATCTGCACCTGAATGCTACAGCTGCCCTGGTCTCGCTGGAAAAAGATAATGTGGATCTGGCTGTCCGCTATACGGATTTATCCCGCACGCAACCGGCACGGGTGCTGTTATCTGACGCGCCCTGCCGTCTGTTTTGCCATCCCGCTTATGCTGCGCGGCTGTCACTTCACAGCCCCGCAGATCTGAAAAATGCGGTACTGCTGCACACCACACTCTATCCTTACTGGGACAGCTGGCTGGAACACTATGCCGGAATACCGTCCGGCGGCACGCCGTTTACCGCCGGGCTGCATTTCGATCAGTTCTTACTGGCAATTGATGCGGCGGTGCATCAGCAGGGTATTCTGATTGCCAACGATTTCCTGCTGGAAAATGAGCTGGCACAGCAGACGCTTATTCCTTTGTTTCCGGCACTGACGCTGCATTCCGGCAAGGGATTTTATCTGCTGCATAACCGCCACAGTGCCGATCAGGCGATGATCAGTGCCGTCAGTGACTGGTTTTGTCACGCATTTGCTCACACTGCGGAGAATTAATAATGAGTTCTGTGATGATTAAAAATAAACTGGCTGATTTATTATTTACAATAAACCCGTTCATCCATTTGACGACGATTCTGTATGTTAAATAAGCCTTGATCTTCTGCTGATAATCTTGAAAAATCATCAACAAAATCATTAATAATATCTCCCGGTTTTCTCTCCGGAGTCACTGAGAGTAACTCAGCCACCTTAACGACAAATATCCCGCATCCGTTTGGCATATTTTCCTGCATATCGCCATTAATAAATTCGATATTATTTTCGATTACCCCTGCTATTTTTGCCGAATCGATAAGATGATTTTTTGCCTCATCACTTAACGCACATAAAGAATTAAAGATAACGCATTTTGGATTATTATCAGTTTCATTATTATATAAAATAAACAATATCCAGTGCCCTCCCGTATTTAAGGGGAAAATCTCCATCTTATCAAGGCCGTGATCGCACGGTATTTTGTCGGCAATTTGTTCAGATAACATATTTGATTTATTGACAGGTTCAATAAGGCCTACAGGAAAATTTGAATCTAATCCTTTCATGGCTGTGTTTATCTCATCTGTCGTCAGCATGCGGCCCTTATTCCACAAATCAACATTATCAAGCTGCTCATGGGGTGACTGGGATATATTCCTTTCTCTGAAAATAGCGGATATCTCTTGTTATTGTGTTATATTTTCCATAGCGGAACCCGCTATATAAAGTAGTTTGGATGGTGAATAAAATTTGTTCATATCTTCATTGTTTTTACCTTTCGTATCAACCGCCACGTTGTATAATTTTAAACTGGCCTGTTGAATTTCTTCGTCTATTCCTGTCTTACCCTTGATTTTCCCGCTGAATAAATCAAAAAGGAGACTCTCAGCCCGTTTTCCTGCATCATCAGGACGCAATGCAAGGTTACTCAATATATCAATACAAGCAAAGTTGCCATCTGCTGCTGATTTACCCATTACATCAAGCGTGTTAATATCCACGTTGTCAGTAAACAAATTATTAAACTGTTCTGCGTTAAGCTGATAATGAGAATAAGCCTCTGTAATCATTTTTTACCCTTATAAGAAAATTCACACTCAGCATTTTTTGCCTTTTCTCTCCCTATAATCAATACGGTAATAAATGTATTTCGTTTTTTGTACTCCGGAAGATTTATTTGACCGCCATCTGAACAATGCTTTGCTGACAATCGCCTCACTGTTGGTGGATGGCGGCGGAGTACAGTACGGAAACCGGCAGGCAGACCGCCGGAAAAGCGGTCATCATAACATGCGGTGAGCCGGGCGCTACAACAGATTTTCCGGCATAATGTGATGGATAAGAAAGTGTTTAAATTGCTGATATTCTTCCGGATTAATAACCTGCGGATAACTCAGGATCACCAGCTCATGCGGCGGAAATTCCGGGCGGTAAGCCGGGTGATGATGAACATAGTCATTAACGGCAAAACCACAGTGCTGATAAAAACGCAGACGGCGTTGCGCCACCTCATCCGTCAGCGGATCAATTTCCAGAACAACCCGCTGTTTCTCCTGACAAAAAAGCGATAACGCCCGCTGCCCGATCCCACTGCCGCGCATCTGCGGCGCAATAGCAATGTGCTCAATATAAAACAGGGAACCAATCTGCCAGCAGCCGGTAAATCCGGCAAAGCGGTCATTATCCCTTATCTGATACAGATAATAGCCGGGCTGTGAAAACAGTTTCTCCCGTCCTGCCCGCGTGCGCTGTTCATGCAGCGGGAAAGCGGATTCATACAGCGGACGAATATCATCAAGTACCGGGTCAGCCGGTGAGATAACCGGAAGTAATTGCAGCATAAAAAAGGTATCCAACCTGAAAAATGAGAATTACCTCACATTATCAGTAACGCCGGGTGACAGCAATCATCCCGGCTGTACCCGCTGAATCTTATGAAGTGACGTTCTGATTTGACCGGCTGTTTTCCGCATGCGGGAAGCGGGTATCCGCCAGCTGAAAGCGGAAATCATCGCGGTCAATCATGCCGGTGATACTGTCCGCGTCATACAGTTCAAGCGCAAATGCGGCCATTTCGTCACTGGTGTGATAACGCCCGAAAGCCCGGTCATAATCATAAGAATCGGTATTATTTGCCACCTGACCAAATTCGGTCTGTGTGGCAGCCGGTGCCAGCACTTTTGCCCGCAGTTTTGCCCCGCTGCGGATAAGCTCACGTGCCAGCCCTTCGGTATACGCACTGACAAAAAACTTCGTGGCGCAATAAGTCACCGCTGAAGGGACAATCGTATAACCGCCCGCCGAACTGATATTGATCAGCTGCGCACCTTCCGTATACTGATAATCCTGCACATACAGCGCCGACAACACCATCAGGGCATTCACATTCAGGGCCAGCATTTTCTCCGCTTCCGCCACCGGCTGCTCTGCCACCCTGCCGTAGTAGCCGAAACCGGCATTATTAATCCACGCAATGATATTCAGTGCCGATAACGAGTGATACAGCGCCGCCGCATTGCCGGGCACGGACAAATCACACACACGGATTTCTGCCGTGATCGCCGGATTCTGCTGCATCAGTTCCGCCTTCAGTGCCCGCAATGCATCCTCACGCCGCGCCACCAGCACCACATTATTTCCCCGGCGTGCAAAAGCAGCCGCGATTGCCCGGCCGATACCGGCACTGGCACCGGTGATCACCACATAATTCTGATTGTTCATACACACCTCCTTTGACATTGGTCTGCGGAGCGTAAAAGATAGAGTTCACTCGAGGTCAAGAGGTTTTTTGTATGCATTATTCCATCAGCGCATTTTCTGCCTTAACCGGTTTCAGTATCCATACCCTGCGGTTTTATGAAAAAGAAGGTATTTTGATCCCGCAGCGCCGGGCAAATAATCACCGCTGTTATTCCGCCCGTGATGCGGAATGGGTGACGTTTATCACACGACTGAAAGAAACCGGCATGCCGCTGAAATCGATAAAACATTATGCAGATCTGCGGGCGCAGGGAGAGGGGACGGCACAGGCGCGTATGGATCTATTGCTGGCACACAGCGGGGCATTACAGCAGCAGATAGCGGTGCTGAATGATCATTTTCAGCACCTGGAAAGAAAGATAGATTACTACCGTGATTTACTGACCACGGCAGCAATCTGAGCCGCGTCAGTCTGTGGCGCGGAGGCGGAATTTCTGTACGGAGTTTTGCAGTGCCAGTGTCTGTAATTCCAGCCCGGCGGCCGTTTCAGAGACACTGCTGACCAGCGAGGCATTCTGCTGGGTTACCGTGTCCATCTGGGTGATTGCAGTGCCGATCTGCAGGATCCCTTTGGTCTGCTCCTCTGACGCAATGGCAATTTCTTTCATGATCGCTGTCACTTCACCGGAGGCGCGGACAATTTCCTCCATGGTTTCCCCGCCGCCGGCCACCAGCGTAATACCCTGATCGACGCGGGATACCGCATTCGCTATCAGCCGTTCAATCTCTTTGGCGGCATCCGCGCTATTACTGGCCAGTGTCCGCACCTCACCGGCCACCACCATAAAACCGCGTCCGTGAACACCGGCCCGTGCTGCTTCAATCGAAGCATTCAGCGCCAGAATGTTAGTCTGGAAAGCAATACTGTTGATCACATTGGTGATTTCAGCAATTTTCCGTGAACTCTCAGAAATTTCGTCCATGGTGCGGATAACAGCGGCGATCATTTCATGGCCCTGATGCGCCGTTGAAGACGTGACTTCCGCCAGTTCGCTGGCATGATGCGCGTGATCCGCATTCAGTTTCACTGTCGCGGTGATCTCTTCCATACTCGCTGCCGTTTCTTCCAGCGCTGCTGCCTGCTGTTCGGTACGGGAGGAGAGATCGGTATTGCCGCGCGCAATCTCAGACGCACTGTCACGCAGGGTATCACTGCCTTCGCGGATAGAACTCACGGCGTCCCGCAGACTGTCCTGCATTTCGCTGAGCAGCGGGAATAATTTACCGACACAGTTGCGTCCGGCGGCGTCACTTTCCACCGGCCGGCTGAGATCACCTCCGGCAATACGGCGGAAATGCTGACGGACATTATTCAGCGGGCGCTGCATCATCGTCACCAGATAACGGTCAGCGAAAATCAGGATCAGCAGACCAAACAGTGTGCCGCTGATAATCACAATCCGTGTGGTCGTCATCAGGCCGTCCACCAGGGCACGGGTCTGTTCGATCCGCGCCTCTGCCACCTGCGTGAACTCAACGCTGACAGTACCGAATTCTTTACTCAGCTGCGGGGTGACATCATGGGACTGTTTGCGGTAACCCGCCTGATCCCCCCGCTCCGCCAGCTGCATCTGAATCTTAACCCCTTCATCATAGAGCGCCTGCCAGCGGGCAATGACCCTTTCTGACATCTGCACATCCATCGGCCCCGGAGAAATCCGTTTCATTTCCGCCAGGTGCAGCCCCATATTTTCCATTGCTTCCGCAGACGGTTTTAAATCCGGTATTTCCCCTTCCGCTTTTTTCTGCATTTCACGGTTCAGTCTGGAAATAAAGCGAAAATACTGATCATTTCCCTGATTCAGTACCGTCAGCTGCCGGACGAGCTGACGGTCGGTCGCATTGCCGTCAGACACTCTTGACAGTGACCAGTCACTGTAAAAACTGACACATCCGAGTGTCAGACACAAAATACCGAGTATCGACAGCATGACGAACCGGATGGATAAGTTTCGAAGTAACTGCATACAGTTTCCTTTAAGGGGTGACAACATAATCTGGCGCCATACGGATACTGTTATCGGCAGAAAATTCAAAAGTTATAATTTTTTGTTATTTTTTAAAATTTTGTTGTTTTTCAGGTTAATAGCTGCCCGTTTTTCGCCGGATCACGATAATTTCCCGGTCAGCAGTCACAAAATCACATAAAAAAAGACAATTCCTGATAAAAAAATACAAAGCGGGGTGTGCTGCATACAGATATTTACACTCCTTGCGGATATAAAAGATAAATTCATTTAATATTATAAGGTTAACTTTTTTTATCGCCCGATAACTGACTGAGCGATATCACTCTCTGCCGGTAATAAAAAATGAACATAGACGGACTTCGCGGAAGTATTATTCAGAGTCTGGTTTTGTGGATTGAGCAAAATCTGGAATCCGATTTATCGCTGGATATCATTGCTGCACGGGCGGGGTATTCTAAATGGCATTTACAGCGTTTATTTAAAGAACATACCGGTGTGGTGATCGGAAAATATATCCGCGCACGGCGTTTATCCTGTGCAGCCAGAGCATTGCGGATCACCCGCAGCAGCATCCTCGATATTTCGGTAAAATACCGCTTTGACTCACAGCAAACCTTCTGCCGCGCCTTTAAATCACAGTTTAATACCACCCCTTCCGCTTACCGCAAGAAAGCGGGCTGGGACAGTAACGGCTTTTGTTTTCCGCTGCAGGCAAAGAGCCCCGTTCCGTTTCAGCCGGAACTGACCAGATTACCGGAAATACAGTTAACAGGCTCCCATCATTATCACCGGAAAAACCTGTCAGACTGGCAGACAGAAAACCGGAAATTCCGGCGTGAATTCTGGGAGACATTTTTTAAGGAAGTGGATATTATTCCGGCGGATTTGTATGCCATGCATGCCCCGTATGAATCGACCGCAGATAATATCAGTTATGCCTATACCACAGCCGTCATGCCGTCGGTATTGTCAGCGGACAGTATCCGCCGTGCATCACTTTCTCCGGTAACCTTACCCGGCGGAGATTATCTCAGAATTACCATTGACCCGGCCACGCTGAACGATCTTCCCGGCGATTACAACACGATTATTCATGCCGCTTATTCCGGCACACTGGCAGAAATGAACCTGCTGCGCAGACGGGGCCCGGATATTGAGCACTACAAACTGCTGCCCGCAGAGCGGCATGATGAGTTTATTGCCAACGGCTTACAGTATGTTGAAGTGATTAATTACTACATCCCGGTCATGCTGTAACAACGCATTACGGACAGTCACGGTGAATACCGATACCGGCAACATTGCTTCCTGTATAGCCCGGTATCATCGGTTATTCCCCGTTCAGAATGAAAAATGGTGACATTTCCGTCCTTCTGTTTTTATCGCGCCCCCCGGAAAATCTAAAGTCTTCCGGATAAATGCCGATAATACGCTGTAACCCTGCTATAATGTACAATTCAACATCATGATTCGCATGATATTTCTGCATAACGCAACATATTCTGTCTTTTTTATCAGATAAACTATTATTGAACCTTAATTTACTCGCGATACGTGTTATTTTACATTTACGCTTTAAACTTGTGAACAGGCACATTGTGGTAATAATTTGTAATATCTCAGGTGTTTCGCATTTAAACAGCCATAACACCATGAAATGTAATGATTTTTTAATTTTACATTATGAAATATATGTTTTTATTATGTATATTTTATGTTTGATAATATGGGAAAAGTCATAATTTTAGTCATTTTGATATGTTATTTGTGTTAGTGATGTATTTATGGAAAATAACAAAAAACCAAAACAGTCCATTTGTCTTATTATTCATGATTTTATAGTTATTAATTCTGCGTTATAACCAGTTTACGATTTTTTATTAAAAAACAACAATTTTGATTAAATATTAATTAAATTTTTTATTTGTTTACAATCAATATATTAACGTATATTTTATAAATAAATAATCATAACAGGGGATAAATAAAAGTAACCGGCATTTACAAAATAATTAACATTTACACAGAATTCATATTTACTTATTTATCAATATATTACAAAACAGGTAAAAAACTAAAGACCACGAATTTTAAACACTCCTGAAATTGTTAACACTCAAAAAAGATTACAACGATCAAAAAATCGTTATTGATAGCTTTTACCTTTCAATAATTGCTCTTTGATCGTTATAACTAACTTTACTTAGCACCTGTAAGCGCTAATACTTAATCCCGAAATGCAACTGCGATTTTCCTGCCCTATTTTATTATGACGGAAATCGGGTCTGTATTATCTGATTAGTTATTCAGAATACCTTGCATATTATTCCCATAAGAAACCCGGTAATTTTTGAGTACGACTCATGATGAATATAAATAAAGTTGTTGGAGAACAGATCAGAGCACACAGAAAAGAACAGGGATTATCCGGTTCAGAATTAGGTGACAAATTAAAATTAAGTCAGCAGCAGGTTTCACGCTATGAGCGCGGGGAATGCAATATTCCGCTTGACATGCTGTTTACTATTTCACTGGTTCTGGAAGTGCCTTTTGTCAAGCTGTTTGGTGATCTGGATAGCAGCCGGGATTATATATATTAATTTTAGTATTTCACATTTTTTCATTTCTGGTACACACAACACTCAAATTGTATCTGAAGATTAACCTCTTCAGATGTAGTGGTTTACTATTCTGTTGAGATAGTAAAATTTGAAGATGGCGTTTATTTTTTAGGAATTCAGTATTATGAAATTAAATATTATTGGTGCATCTGTTGTATCCGCTTTATTATTTTCCGCTGCGGCATCTGCTGCAGATCCGGTTATTGTAAACGGCGGCAACGTTCATTTTACCGGGGAACTGGTTAACGCAGCCTGTGCAGTCAGCACTGAAAGCAGCAACCAGACTGTTGAATTAGGTCAGTACCGTACCGCTAAATTAGCGGCGGCCGGCGACATGACAACACCGGTTCCGTTCAAAATCAAACTGGTTGACTGTGACCCGACAGTATCCGCCACTGCGGCTGTTGCCTTCGCCGGCCAGAGCATGGATGGTGATGCTACATTATTAGCAGTAAATTCAGGTACAAACGCACCTGCTGCTCAGAATGTCGGTATTCAGATTTCTGACAGCACCTCTGCCATTTTATCACCAAACGGCAGCAAGTTCTCTGCAGCAAAAACACTGAACGAAGGTACTAACGTATTAGACTTCTCTGCACGTTATGTTGCCAAAGGTGTATCCACACCGGGTCAGGCAAATGCTGATGCCACTTTCGTTGTTAAATACGAATAATCAATTACCGAACGTAATTAATTAAGTAAATAAAAACTCTCTCTGTACAGAATTATGTTTTCTTAATTCTGACGATGGATTGTGCCTGCAACAGGGAGCAGAGAGAGTTTTATATATCACCGGTTGTGCTGTAAACCACCCCGGATAATGAAATACCATACTCTATGCGTTATTTCTGACAGAGAATATTAAGAGGTCCATCTGTGATTTTTAATTATTTAAAAAATAGTGCATTGATATTGTTTTTCACTCTGATGTCAGGATTTGCTTATTCAGCATCAAATCAGAACTCAGGCATTGCACTCGGTGCCACCCGGATTATTTATCCGCAGGATGCCAAACAAACGTCTCTTTCTGTGATTAACCACAGCCCGAAAGAACGTTTTTTGATCAACTCATGGGTTGATAACGACAAGGGCAAGGAAAAAGATTTCGTTATCACGCCGCCATTATTTGTGATGGAACCTGCCAGCGAAAATATTCTGCGGATTGTTAACCTGGCTCAGGATCTGCCGAAAGACAGAGAATCAGTTTTCTGGCTGAACGTAAAAGCGATTCCGTCCGTGGATAAAGAATCACTGGAAGGAAAGAACGTGCTCCAGCTGGCTATTTTGTCGCGGATCAAATTATTTGTCAGACCGGTGAATTTACCCATCCAGACCGAAGATGCAGCGGAAAAAATCACCATTACACAGAAAAATGGCGCAATTACGATTGATAACCCGACGCCGTATTACACCACCTTCGTCAATATCATGTTAGACGGGCGTCCGCTGGACAATGTCATGGTTGCACCATTCAGTGCCCATCAGATTGCCGGTAAAAACGGTCGCACACTGACTTATCAGACCATTAATGACTATGGCGGACTGCGCAAACAGCGCGACGTGAATCTGAATTAAGACATTCTTTATTTTATTGTTGTCATGCAGGGAACAGGGTGAAATGAGTAACATCAAAAAGGTTTTCACACATACGCCGGTTTATTTTGCTGTGCTTGCAGCCGTTACGTGTTTTTTCCCTGCGGGAATGGCCGGTGCGAAGCCTTCCTTCAACGCCGCATTTTTAACCGATGACCTGTCTGACGCGGATGTCTCTGATTTATCCCGCTTTGAATCAGGCGGCTATCAGCCGCCCGGAACTTACCTGGTTGAATTGTCCGTTAATAATGATTTTGTCTCCTCCTCTGAGATCACGTTTACCGAACTGAAAAATAAAGAGGGTGAGCCTTATTTATTCCCCTGCTTCAGTGCGGATACCATTATGGGTTTCGGGGTAAATATCGCCCGTCCGGAGGAATTAACAGAACAGGATAAGCAGTGCTTTCCGTTTACCGAAAAAATTCCCGGCTCAGAATATCACTTTGATTTTCAGAAACAGCGGCTGATGCTCAGCTTCCCGCAGGCCAGTCTTTCCGGACAGGCGCGCGGCTATATTCCGCCGGACAGATGGGAATCCGGTATTCCGGCGCTGTTTATGAACTATTTCGCGTCCGGGAATAATAACTCGGACAATACCAGCAGCTACTACGTGAACCTGAACTCGGGGTTTAACCTCGGTGCATGGCAGTTCCGTCAGTCCAGCTCTTGGAATTACAACAAAAGTAAAAACGCCAGTAACAGCCAGTGGCGCAGCCTGATGAACTATGTTCAGCGGCCGATCATTGCCCTGAAAAGTCAGCTGGTTATCGGTGACGGCAACTCGGACGGCAGTGTCTTTGACTCTGCCGGGTTCCGTGGTGTGCGGCTGTTTTCTGTCGATAATATGTATCCGGACAGCCAGCAGGGCTATGCCCCGACCGTGCGCGGTATGGCAAAAACGGATGCCAAGGTGGTTATCCGCCAGAACGGCTATGTTATTTACCAGGTGTATGTCCCGCCGGGCCCGTTTGTCATTAATGACTTAAACCCGGCGACCTCCAGTGGTGACTTACAGGTGACCGTTGAGGAAAAAGACGGTACTCAGCAGCAGTATGTTGTGCCCTACTCCACACTGCCGGTGCTCCAGCGTGAAGGCCGCGTGAAATATGACGTGATGGCCGGGGAGTTCCGCAGCGGGAACAGCAACCAGGATAAACCGAAGTTTGTCCAGGCGACACTGCTCGCCGGTCTGACACGTGATATTTCTGTTTATACCGGGACCCAGCTGGCTGACAAATATAAATCAGTCCTGATCGGGGTCGGTCAGAATATCGGCCGTTTTGGTGCCTTCTCCTTTGATGTCACCCATGCAAACAGTGAACTGGCGGACGGCTCAAACCACAGCGGACAGTCATTCCGTTTCCTGTACGCGAAATCCCTGAACACCACCGGCACCACGTTCCAGTTATTGGGTTACCGCTATTCCACCAAGGGCTTCTATACCTTAAACGATGTCGCGTATAAACAGATGTCCGGGTATGAATATGCGCCGGACGGCGAGGATGGTGATACCAGCAAGCCGATCATTATTAATTATCACAACCTGCTCTATAACAAAAAAGGGCGTTTTCAGGTCAATATTTCGCAGTCATTTGATCAGTACGGCTCACTCTATATATCCGGTAACCAGCAATCTTACTGGAACCGCAGCGGTAAGGATGAGTGGTATCAGGCCGGGTATTCCAACAGCTGGAACGGGATCAACTATTCCGTGTCCCTGAGCACCACCAAAGCGCTGGAACTCAAAGAGCGCGATAACATGCTGTCGGTGAATGTGTCCGTGCCGTTCTCGTCATTCTCGTCGCGTAACGCGCGCAGTAATGATGCCTTTAATAACGCCTACGCCACCTTCTCGGCCACCAATAACTCCGGCGGGCGGAACGCTTACCGTGCCGGTGTAAACGGCACGCTGCTGGAAGGCAGAAACCTGAGCTATTCCGTCTCGCAGGGGCATGTCAGTCAGCAGGGTTATAACGGCTCGGCCGGTCTGGATTATCAGGGCACCTACGGCGATTTCGGGATCAGTTACAACTACGACCCGGATCAGAATCAGCTCAACTACCGGGCCTCCGGTGCCGTGCTGCTGCATGAAAACGGATTGACATTCGGCCAGTCAATTAATGATACCACCGTGCTGGTCAAAGCACCGGGGGCTGCCGGTGTGGCGGTGGAAAACTACACCGGGGTGAAAACGGACTGGCGCGGTTACGCCATCATTCCTTATGCCTCGGCTTACCGGAACAACCGTATTGCGCTGAATCCGGATTCATTCAATGACAATACGGAAATCAAAAATAACGTGCAGAACGTGGTACCAATCAGCGGTGCGGTTGTCCGTGCCACATTTGATACCAGTATCGGGATCCGGGCACTGCTCTCGCTGACCCACAACGGCAAACCCATCCGCTTCGGCAGTATGGTGCAGGAAACCGGCTCTCAGATCAGCAGTATCGCTGATGATGACGGACGTGTGTATTTAACCGGCCTGCCGCTGACCGGGAAATTACTGGTGCAGTGGGGGAATCAGCCGGGTGATCAGTGTACTGCGGATTATGATTTTACCCGTCAGGAAATCAAAGGGCCGTTACTGCGGACCGCGCTTGAATGTAAATAGAGAGTTAATGATGAAAAAGAGATATGCAATCCCGTTATTAATGGCATTTTTACCTCTTCCGGCGCTGGCTGTGGTATGCAGTAATGCGGCGGGCGGAACCAGTGAGGTTTTTTATGACCTGACAAACAGCTTTACCTCAGCCAATAACCAGGTCGGGCAGATAAAAACCTTAAACAAAGAGTTCAGCGAACGGGTAATGGCGGTTTGTCCGAGAAGTGTCGGCAGCAAAAGCACCACAATGCGCAGTTATGTGGCCAATATCCCCGTGGTCGAAACCGAAGGCCGCTATAAATACCTGAAGCTCAATGATTACCTTATCGGCGCCATGAGCATCACTGACAGCTATGCCGGTACATTCTATCCGCCGCAGGAATATGTACAGATGGGGATGCACCCCAACGTGGCTCTGGGAAATCCGTTTGAAGTCATGGATCGTAACTTTATTTTCCGGCTGAAAGTGACCCGGCGTTTTGTTGATCAGGTGGTTATTCCGAAAAAAACATTATTCACGGTGTATGTCACCACCGGTAATTCGGATCCGCTGAGCATACCGGTTTATACCATCAGCTACAGCGGAGTGATTAATGTACCGCAGCAATGCAAAGTCGGCGTTAACGATATCGTGGTGATTAACTTCGGTAAAATCGGTTCGCAGTTATTCAGCCAGGCCGGTGCCGGTAATAAACCTGCCACCGTGAATAAAAAACTCGAAAATATCGCGATTCAGTGTACTAACGTGGAAGCGAAAGCGTATCTGACACTACGTATCGAAGCGGAGAAAGTAAACGGCAATATGATTGTCTCCGATAACCCGGATGTCGGTTTTATGGTCGGTGATAAAGACGGTAAAGCACTAACGCCGAACAATATCGGCAGTGTTATTCCGTTCCAGCTTGACGGTGCCGGTTCTGCCCGGACAGCCATTACCGCCTGGCCTGTCAGCGTGACCGGTAATAAACCGAAAGAAGGTGTTTTCCAATCCCGCGGTTATTTACGCGTAGACTACGAATAACAGGCACGGCAATGAAGAAACACATAAAACAGAGACTCCTTTCCCTGCTGTGCGGTGGTCTGCTGATACAGTCAGCCGCCGCCTATGAACTCGGCCGGGTGAATATTGAGTTGTCCGGTGAGATTGTTGCTTACAGCTGCGGGGTTGAAGTTTCCCAGGCAAATAAAAAAGTTGAGCTGGGGCGCTGGGCTCTGAAGAATTTCCGCGCCGCCGGTGATAAAACACAATCCATGCCGTTCAGTTTTCAGGTCCGGAACTGCCCGCCTTCTTCTGCCGTCACCTTTGTCTTCAGCGGTAAGAAAGATAAACAGGACAGCTCACTGCTGGCAATCAATGAAGGGGCAAGTGCGGCGGGCTCTGTGGCGGTGGAGATCCTCGACAGTCAGAAAAACCGGCTGCCGATGGAAACCAAAAGCCCGAAAATTGCCATGGATATTAACGGCAACGGTCAGGCACAGTTTTATGCCAACTACATCGCCACCGGTAACCGCCCGACCCCCGGCATTGCTGACGCGGATGCCACCTTTATGATTACTTACGACTAATCCCGCCTCTCCTTCCCGGCGCCAGCCCTGCTGACAGCCTCCGGCTGTCAGCGGGTAAATCGTGCGGTTTCCCCTGAAGTTGCATCTGAAATACTTTTTAAATTTTGAAAAATATTTTAAGATTGGATCTTAATCATCTGTTTGACTTCAGGAGAACACAGATGGAACGCATCATCATTCCGACAAACTACATTCATATCCGGAGCACGCCGCTCTGGACCAAAGAAACGGCACCGGAATCTATCTGGCAGAGGCATCTGGATAAAGGTACCCGTCAGGGCGTTTATCCTAAACTGTCTGTTATGCAGGGCACCATTATCTACTATGCCTATGCGGATGAAACCAGCCCTGAACCAACGGACACCCTGGTAATAGAGGCCGGGCAGTTCGGTGTTTTTCCGCCGGAAACCTGGCACCGGATAGAAGCGGTTACTGACGATACGGTGTTTAATGTTGATTTTTATGTCGCCCCAGAGATCCTGACCGAGGAGTAACACAATCATGAACGACGAAAACAAAGGCTTTTTATTAACGCTGATCAATGAAGGTAACGGCCAGAAAGCGGAGAAACACTTTCTGAATCCGAAAAAGTTATATATCCCTGAGATTGCGGCAGAAGAAATCGCGTTGCTGGTCAGTGAATTAGACGGCAAAGAAAAAATTAATGATACGGCACTGATGGTCACCATGACCAATAAGAATAATGGTGTGTCAGTGGATAAAGACGTGGATTCCGCCGCTGAATTAGCCGATGCTGAAAACGCGGCGCAAATCGTCAAGGATCTGATTAATATTATCCGCGGCTACGATATGGATGAAGAAACCAATATCTGCGGATGGTAACTGTTCTGTCTGTGCCGGAGAGGAAACCGGTTTCCCCTCCGGCATTGTGCATTATCCGGCGTGACGGATATCGTCATACTCACGGGTTTTATCAAATACGCTTTTGGCAAACGGACAGAGCGGAATAATTTTCCGCTGTTCACGCCGCATTTTCTCAACCACCGCCGCAACCAACTTATTACCCACTTTCTGCCCGCGCAGACTGTCATCCACCATAGTGTGGTCAATAATCGCCAGATTATCCCCGGTATACACAAAGGTGATTTCTGCTATCCGGCTTTTGCCGTCCTCAGACAGAATATAAAAACTGGTTTTATCTTCACGAATATCCATCACTTATCTCCTCCGGCTTAAAATAATACTATATGCAAAACCGTGCGGATGAGAATACCGATCAGTGCTGCCGGGATCACATAACGGAACAGACGGACAAACCGCGAACTGATACCGAGAAAAATGCCGATCCCCGGTAAATCAAATGTCTGGATCAGTAACCCGGCTGATGCATTAATCTGATTAGCAGTTACCGCGCCCTGCTGTACCAGATCAGACATCACCCCGAAATACGCCGTCCCGCCGGCCACGCATTTCACCAGAGCGGGCAGCACAAAACTGTCCGGAATATGCATAACATTCAGTACCGGCATCAGAATATGGTGCAGCCATTCAATCACCCCGGCGGCCTGCATTAATCCGACAATGGATAATGACAGGATCAGCATCGGGATAGCCCCGAGTGCCAGACGGATAGCATCCGCCCCCGCGCTGTTGATAACCGACAAAATTCCCTGATTATTCTGCTCCGCATCCGGCAGCGGCTCTGAGCTTGCGGTCTCTGTCGCCGATAACCGGCGGCCGGTGACATACCAGGTAAAAGCCGCCGCACACAATCCCCCGGCAACAGAAACAATAATGGACGTTGTCCAGTGCAGCCCGAACGGCATCAGCGGATAAAACACATTCCCCTGCCCCATCGCAAAACACATCGCCAGAGTGGCGGCCATATGGCGATCAGATACCCCCCGCTTATCCATAATCGCGAGTGTTGCCAGCGGTGCGGCAAAACTGACAAAGTTTATCTGGATCAGCGCAAATGCACTCATCCCGGTTAAGCCGAACGGTTTGAGTAAAGGTGCCAGCCAGCGAACGATCACATCCAGCACGCCTCTGACAGAGAGGTATTTCATTATGATCAGCATCACGACCATAATCGGTAATAAGGTATAAAGCGCGACATCAACGGAGGATTTTCCCGCTGAAATGATAATACTGATGACATCCATGGAATAAATACGGAAAGTAACTGAATCGGTTTTCCGGATTATAACCCTGAGATTTCAGAAGTAATTCAATTTTTTGAAGTGACTTAAATACAGCAGATAACAACAGCCAATCCTGTATTTTCCGGTAATTTATTCAGCCGGATGTTATTTTGCGGGATCAATAACCAAAAAATAACCCCGCATGATCATTCGTTGTTATCGTTCACCGCTATCCTGATGATTTAAATCATAAATATGACCAGAGCAGTGACAGCGGCATCACCAGTATCAGCGCAGGCAGCAGGTTAATCACCGCAAACATTTTAATACCGCAGATCCGAAGCCCGGTTGCGATCAATAATACCCCGCCCGCAGCGGTAAAATCCGCCATCATAGCCGCTGTGGTAAACGGCATCAATAACGCACCGCTGCCCGCCAGTGCCAGCTGAATAATCAGCATCGGCGCGGCAATAACCGACACCGCAATACCCAGTGAACAGGCAAATATCATCGCGGTGAAAAAATCCATAAAAGCCTTGGTCAGCAGAACGGTCGGATCTCCGGTCATGCCTTCATGCATCGCCCCGAAAATCCCGGTACCGCTGACACAGAACAAGAATATCAGCACCACATAGTTTTCAATAAAACTTTCCTGTGCCCCGCTCCGTACCGGAAGCCGGTTTTTTATTTTACCGGCCACCGCATTGATTTTATTTTCCAGGCAACACAGTTCACCGATAACCGCCCCGAGCAGCACCGATAGCACCATCACCGGCATATTGGCGCATTTTATAATCAGCAACACCCCGATAGCGAGTGATGCCAGCCCGAATACGGACGGCATGGATATCCGGATACGTTCCGGCAACCGGTGGCTCAGTCCTGCCCCGGCAATTCCGCCAATCAATACTGCGGCGGCATTAATAAAAGGTCCGGTAACCAAACGTTACTCCTGCTTTTTTTATCCGGATCTTATGATTATACGGAACCGGTACCATACTGTACGTGTACCTGCCCGCAAAACAGGCGCAATAAAAATAAAAAGCGGGTATTAACGCAGATATGACGTCAGGCCGTACTCCGGAAAAACCCGGCTGAAGACCACCTCAAATGATGAATAACCCCTCATTTTTGCTGTTAATTCTGTCAAAATCACTAAATGAATATTTAAAAAAAACAATAACAATATGAAAAATAAAAAATATATTTCTGATAACAGGAATGAATAATAACAGTAACATAAAACAAGCAATTTCATGTGTTGTATATTCCTGTTATAAAAAGAAATCATCTTATCTTTCACTTAAAAAAACACCATAAGGAAATAATTTTCAGCAAAGTACCCTATTCTGACTGACAGCTTTAGTTCCGTTTTTTATTCAGAGAGTCTCTGCAATAGTAAACCCGGGGCAGCTCAGCCAATAACCGGGCAATCGTTAAAATATAGCAGGACTCTGCTCAGACCAGCCAAATTTATAGTATATGTAAATTTATTATTTCCGGAGTTTTTCATGCGTTGGTATCCGTCCCGTATTTCAACTCGTCTGACGATCGGTGGTATTCTGCTCCTTGCTGTCACCACGGCGATTATTATTATTGTTATGCTGTGGCGCGGGCAGCCCCGTGTGGTGGAAATTAATACCGCATTAATTGAAGAAACCGGACATGGCCTGACCTCCAGAGTCAGTACCATTTTATCTCACACCGGCGGAAATACTGTCAGCCTGGCGCGCATGGCAGAGGTTCTGCCCAATGATGAGGCGCTGTACCGTTATATCCCGCCTAATCTGATTGAAAGTAACAGCCTGATCACCGGTGGCGGGATCTGGCCGGAACCGGGGGCATTCACGCCCGGAATTGAGAAACGCAGCTTTTTCTGGGCACGAAATCCGGCCGGGGAACTGGTCTTTTCTGACGAGTATAATAAAGACAGTACCGATAATTATCATAATGAAAGCTGGTACCAAAATGCACAGGACGAATCGACGGAACGCTGTTTATGGTCAGATGTTTACAGCGACACGGTTTCCGGTGTGAATATGGTAACCTGCAGTGTGCCGTATAAAACGGGCGGGAAATTTTCCGGTGTCGTCACAACAGATATCCGCCTGGATAATATTGCCGCCATTATGCAGCAATACGGCAACAGCACCGGCGGCTACGCCTTTGTGACAGACCGTCACGGGCAGCTGATTTATTTTCCCGGTGATGACAGTAAAAAATTTAAAACCTTTGATGAGCTGGCCGCCCAATCCGGCTGGCTGGCACCGGTGGCTGCCGGCCTGAAGCTGCAGGATTCTGAGCAATCCGCTCCCGGCAGCATTCGCATTGATCACGACGGACAGCTGAATACATCGTCACAGGTGATGCTGTTCCCGATGGCAGATACCGGATGGGTTATCGGCCTTGCCACGCCGGAAAGCCGGGTAACCGGTCTGGCGAACATCATGACGCAGGATGTGCTGGAAGTCCTGCTGCCGGTTATGACGCTGTTATTGCTGGGCTCCTGGTTAGCAGTCCGTCGTCTGATCACCCGCCTGAATGAGACATATAACGCACTCGATGATATTGCCCGCGGAGAAGGCGACCTGACGAAGCGTATGGCGATAGCCGGTAATGATGAAATATCGGATATCTCACGGGCATTCAATCTGTTTGCGGACAAAATATCATCGATGCTGCTGACCGTACGCAGCAGCAGCGCTGTTGTCGCGGAAAATACCGTCAGTCTGGCCGATAATAATAACGAGTTATCAGTCCGGGTGACACAACAGGCCGCAGCCCTGGAGCAAAGTGCGGCGGCAATGGAGGAGCTGAATGTCACCGTGCGTCAGAACAGTGACAACACACACATGGCCGATAAACTGGCAGAAACCACCGCACAAACCGCAAGCCGCTGCGGGGATATGATGCATAATGTTATATCAACAATGAGCAATGTCAGTACGTCATCCGGGCGGATGTTTGACATTGTGTCAGTCATCGACAGTATCGCATTTCAGACCAATATTTTGGCCCTGAATGCGGCGGTAGAGGCTGCGAGGGCGGGTAATTCAGGCCGGGGTTTTGCCGTTGTTGCGACTGAAGTCAGGTCTCTGGCTCAGCGCAGTGCTCGGGCAGCCCGTGAGATTAAAGTTCTGATTGACGAGTCTGTTCAGAATATTAAAACAGGCAGCAGCCAGGTGCATGAATCCGGTGAAACACTGAATCAGTTGGTGGAGGATGTCCTGAAAGTCAGACAGCTGATGAGTGATCTCCGGGTTGCGGGAGAGGAACAAAGTAAAGGGCTGGCTGAGGTTACCATGGCAGTCACCGAAATGGATACCACCGTGCAGCAGAATGCCACTTTAATTGATAATGCCGTCTCGCGGACACAGCTTCTGAAAAGTGAAGCAGAACAGCTCGCACAGATGGTCTCCGTTTTTAAATTACCGGAAACACACTGATGTTATGAATATATTTTCCGGCAGAGAACACCCTGCCGGTAAATATATTCTGACTACGCATCAGAACCTGTTTCTTTATCCAGCATGCCTACTGTATTCGCTATTTGGCTGTCAGCATCCGCCGGGGGACTATAGCTGCCAAAATAAAGCGTCAGTGGCTCACATTCGAAATCATGATCTGTAATGGCATCACGCCCTTTTTGCATATACGTGTTAATAAAACTAATAAATGCATTATTTTCATATTTTTCACTGAGAAATAAGCTACTGTGATCGGATGCATTCGGTTGAAACAAAATCGTGTCCAGTCTGTTTTTTTCGGTATTAAATGAAAACAATTTTATAAATAAATTATTATTTGGTGTTGCATATCCGGAATCTTTATAGCGGGCCATATAGACTTTGTTATTTTCCCATGTATACAAAATTTGACGTTTTCTGTCTAAGACCAAAATGGGGTAAGGCCCAAATAAAGCTGATTTACCCGTAATATACAGGCAATAACCAATTCCGAATACCAGTAGTATCGTTAAATATATTGAATACTTAGTTCCTGCATAAAACCCTCCTGAATAATAAGAGACCAAATAATCGTATAAATTAGGTTCTTTATCAAAAAAAGGACGATATTTTTCTATTCCTTTCGTAATATTAATAGAATGCTCATGTTTCTCCTTATATACATTAGTCAAAAAAATAAAGTTTCTATATCTTGAAATATGCCCGTCAAGAAAATAATTTAGCATAAATATAGAAGTGACAAATATAACTAAAAATAAAGGAATTGAGACAACCTTTCGATGCTTAAAGTTAGTGGACTTTATTTGACATTGTTCCTGATTTATCTTCAGCAAATACGGGCTGTCTTCCGGGGAACCCGTAAAACGACCGTCTTCCTGATAAGACGTAATTTTTTGCGTTTTCAGCTTAGCCGGGAACATTGTTCCCATAAAAAATTCAAACATTACAAATGTCTCTTGTTCAATAAAATCTGATAAATAATCAGTTATAATAAATATGACGATAAAAAAAGAATCCGGTGTTGCCTCTGGCGACTCATCCCGCAGCGACCAGAACTCATCCGCCGGAACATCCGCATATCACTTTACAGGCATTCACCTGACTGCGCATAACGTTGCTTCCTGTTATCCAGCTTTGCCAGAATCTGCGTAACCTGTTGTTCAACATCGTCGGGAAGCGGATTTTTACCAAATGACAGGAATGGTTTACGTGCCTGATAATCCGAGGCTGAAACAGCATCACGCCCCTGCTGCATATAGGCATTGAGGAATGTAATAAAACGGTGGTTTTCGCTGTCTGTACTGGTCAGAAAAGCTGAATAATGCGAGACATTCGGCCGGAAGAGAATTGTTTTCAGTTCACCGGATTTTTGATCAAGACCATAAAGTTTGATAGCGGGCATTTTACCGGCTAACCCGATTTGTGCCTCTTCATAACGGGTTACATATACTTTCCCCATACCGTAGCTGTACAGAATACCCCGTTGTCTGTCGGCAATAAGGTGTGCCGGAGGAACAAAGAAAGCCAGATACCCAAATAACCATAACGCCCCCGGGAATAGGATAAGCCAGCCGAATATCAATAATAGATCAATATCACTATTGCGACTAAGTTTTCCAGAATAATAAGCTTTGATATAATCAAAGATATCTATTTCTTCCTTATTAAAATAAATTTCGTATCCATTTAAATATTCTGGTATTTTCTGATTGCGTTCTATATATAAGTTATAAATACTTCTATCGTAATTTATATTATCTTGAAATGTGTACATTTTGGATGCATGTCTATCTATAAAGCAAAATAACGTATAACACGCCATAATCAGGATAGCGATAAAAAAAGGAATTATGTTGGTTAACTGACTGTTACGTTGCGGTGAATTAATCACACAACGCTGCTCATTCACAGCATCCAAAAACACCAATTTGCGGGGTTCTAAAGGGTCATCATAGGTGTGACTTTCCCCGGTTAATAATGTTGTCTCCAGCTGCTCAGGATGCCTGGTTGCGGTATATAAACGGGTCATGCGGTACCTTCTTCATCAATACACCCATCGAGGTTAAACGGGGGAATATCCCCGTTAACCCGATCATCACCGTACACAGACGGAACAGAATATTTTTCGTTCATATCTCTGTATTTAACCCGCTGCAACCAGCAGGCACCCACCGGAACATCCGCATGTCACTTTGTGGCCTTCCAAAGCAACCGGTATGCCGTTTATTTTTATCAAACTGTCACCTTCCGCGATTGCCCCCGTCTGTTTACACGACGGGCAATATACAGGGTCACCCACACAGGCAATCCCCTCCGTTTGTTTCGCTACAGAAGAGCCCCGGAGAACGGTACCTCCGGTATTGGTGGTGTCATTTTTTAAAATAATCTTACGACCATTCACAAGACTACGCATCAGAAACCGTCTCTTTATCCAGCATGCCTAATGTATTCGCTATTTGGCTGTCAGCATCCGCCGGGGGATTATAGCCGCCAAAATAAAGTGTCAATGGCTCACATTCGAAATCATGATCTGTAATAGCATCACGCCCTTTTTGCATATACGTGTTAATAAAACTAATAAATGCATTATTTTCATATTTTTCACTGAGAAATAAGCTACTGTGATCGGATGCATTCGGTTGAAACAAAATCGTGTCCAGTCTGTTTTTTTCGGCATTAAACGAAAACAATTTTATAAATAAATTATTATTTGGTGTTGCATATCCGGCATCTTTATAGCGAGCCATATAAACTTTGTTATTTTCCCATGTATACAAAATTTGACGTGTTCTGTCTAAGACCAAAATGGGGTAAGGTCCAAAAAAAGCCGATTTACCCGTAACATACAGGCAATAACCAAATCCGAATACCAGTAGTGTCGTTAAATATATTAAATACTTCGTTCCTGCATAAAAATTCCCGGAGTAGTAAGATATTAAATAATCAAATACGCCAGGTTCTTTATCAAAAAAAGGACGATATCGTTCTGTACCCTCAAGTGGATCTCTTGAGTTTTCATCATACTCTTTATATATTTCAACATCTGAAATAAATGACTCATAATTTGAATAATGACTCTCGAAAAAAGAATTCATCAAAAAAATAAAAGTAGCAAAGACAACTAAAAATAAAGGAATTGAGACAACCTTTCGATGTTTAAAGTTAGTGGACTTTATTTGACATTGTTCCTGATTTATCTTCAGCAAATACGGGCTGTCTTCCGGGGAACCCGTAAAACGACCGTCTTCCTGATAAGACGTAATTTTTTGCGTTTTCAGCTTAGCCGGGAACATTGTTCCCATAAAAAATTCAAACATTACAAATGTCTCTTGTTAATAAAATTTGATAAATAATCAGTTATAATAAATATGACGATAAAAAAAGAATCCGGTGTTGCCTCTGGCGACTCACCCCGCCGCGACCAGTACTCAGCCGCCGGAACAACCGCATATCGCTTTACAGGCATTCACCTGACTGCGCATAACGTTGCTTCCTGTTATCCAGCTTTGCCAGAATTTGTGTAACCTGTTGCTCAAAATTGTCGGGACGCGGATTTTTGGCAAAACAAAACAACGGATCACGTGCCTGATAATCCACGGATGAAACGGCATCCCGTCCCTCTTTCATATACTTATTTAAAAACGTAATAAAACGGTAATTTTCGGTATCCGTGCTCATTAAAAAACCGGTATAGAACGAAACGTTAGGTCTGTAAATATGGGTACCTAACTTTCCGGTTTCCGGATGAATATAGAATAATTTAAACGCCAGCATTCTGCCTGCAAAACCAAACTGTGCATCCTCATAACGCACGGCCATCACAATCCCGTCCACATAGGAATACAGGATGCCCCGCTTTCGGTCTGCTACCAGCCAGGTCATCGGAACAAAAAAACTCAGAGAACCTACGATATATAATCCCCCCGGAAAAAATATTAACCATCCGATAATGAAATATTTATCGTATTCAGTTCCACTATAGTATTCATCAATATAATAATTTTTAAAATAGTCTAACCAGCTTACTTTATCTTTCCCCAAATAGGGTTCATATGCCGTTAGATAGTCACGGTCAAATTTATTTAGGTCTTGATAATTCTTATATTTTAACTCTGCACGTGCCACTCTTTTTTCAAAGTCAGCTTTTTTGTGTCTATGTCCATCGACAAATATAAATAATGTATAAAACATCATCACCAGCAATACCACAAACATCGGAAACGTATTCGATATCCGGCTATTGACTTGTGATGATTTTATTCTGCACTCGTGTTTATTGATACTTTGCAAAAAAACCAGATCCTTCAGTGGTAACGGGTCATCATAAGGATAATTTGCATCCGCCAAACGTGAGGTTTTCAGTTGTGACGGAAACCTTGATACTGTAAACGGGTTATTCATTTACGATTATCTCTCTCATCACATTTTGCCAGAATTTGTGTAACCTGTTGTTCAAAATCGTCGGGAAGCGGATTTTTACCAAATGACAGGAATGGTTTACGCGCCTGATAATCCGAGGCTGAAACAGCATCACGTCCCTGCTGCATATAGGCATTGAGGAATGTCATAAAACGGTGGTTTTCGCTGTCCGTACTGGTCAGAAAAGCCGAATAATGCGAGACATTCGGCCGGAAGAGAATTGTTTTCAGTTCACCGGATTTCTGATCAAGACCATAAAGTTTAATAGCGGGCATTTTACCGGCTGACCCGATTTGTGCCTCTTCATAACGGGTTACATATATTTTTCCCATACCGTAGCTGTACAGAATACCCCGTTGTCTGTCGGCAATAAGGTGTGCCGGAGGAACAAAGAAAGCCAGATACCCAAATAGCCATAACGCCCCCGGGAATAGGATAAGCCAGCCTATAACAAGATATTTTTCATTCTGACCATTAATATAATATTTTCCAGAATTATAGGATTTTATATATTCCCACCAACTTATTTTCTCTTTATAGAAAAAAGGAGAATAAAGAATAATAGCACTATCGTTTCTTTTTTCATCCTCAGATAAGTAATTATATTGATCTTGCAAGTACTTAGACATTCGTTCCATTGATGCTTTCTTTCCAAGATGATTATCAGCAAAACTAAATAGTGTATAACAAGCCATAATCAGGATAGCGATAAAAAAAGGAATTATGTTGGTTAACTGACTGTTACGCTGCGGTGAATTAATCACACAACGCTGCTCATTCACCGCATCTAAAAACACCAGTTTGCGGGGTTCTAAAGGGTCATCATAGGTGTGACTTTCCCCGGTTAATAATGTTGTCTCCAGCTGATCAGGATGCCGGGTTGCGGTATATAAACGGGTCATGCGGTACCTTCTTCGTCAATACAACCATCGAGGTTAAACGGGGAAATATCCCCGCTAACCCGATCATCACCGTACACAGACGGAGCAGAATATTTTTCGTTCATATCTCTGTACTTAACCCGCCGCAACCAGCAGGCACCCACCGGAACATCCGCATGTCACTTTATGACCTTCGAGGGCAACCGGTATGCCGTTTATTTTTATCAAACTGTCACCTTCCGCGATTGTCCCCGTCTGTTTACACGACGGGCAATATACCGGGTCACCCACACAGGCAATCCCCTGCGTTTGTTTCGCAACAGAAGAGCCCCGGAGAACAGTACCTCCGGTATTGGTGGTGTCATTTTTTAAAATGATCTTACGACCATTCACAACACTACGCATGACGTTGCTTCCTGTTATCCAACTTTGCCAGAATTTGTGTAACCTGTTGCTCAAAATTGTCGGGAAGCGGATTTTTACCAAATGACAGGAATGGTTTACGCGCCTGATAATCCGAGGCTGAAACAGCATCACGTCCCTGCTGCATATAGGCATTGAGGAATGTAATAAAACGGTGGTTTTCACTGTCCGTACTGGTCAGAAAAGCCGAATAATGCGAGACATTCGGCCGAAAGAGAATTGTTTTCAGTTCACCGGATTTCTGGTCAAGACCATAAAGTTTGATAGCGGGCATTTTACCGGCTAACCCGATTTGCGCCTCTTCATAACGGGTTACATATACTTTTCCCATACCGTAGCTGTACAGAATACCCCGTTGCCTGTCAGCAATAAGGTGTGCCGGAGGAACAAAGAAAGCCAGATACCCAAATATCCATAATGCCCCAGGGAAGAGGATCAGCCAGCCTATAACAATATATTTTTCATTCTGACTCCCGGTAAAAAAATCACCAGAATTATAAGCTTTAATATATTCCCACCAACTTATATCCTCTCTCCCAAAGAATGGTTCATATTTTTTTATAGAATTTCTTTCAAGAGCATCTAGTTTATTAAAATCCTGATTATGTTTAAATAAATATTGAGACATGTCCTCTATTGAAGCCTTAGCCGCAGTATGTTCATGAACAAAATAAAATGATGTATAACACGCCATAATCAGGATAGCGATAAAAAAAGGAATTGTGTTGGTTAACTGACTGTTACGCTGCGGTGAGTTAATCACACAACGCTGCTCATTCACAGCATCCAAAAACACCAGTTTACGGGGGGCTAAAGGGTCATCATAGGTGTGACTTTCCCCGGTTAATAATGTTGTCTCCAGCTGCTCAGGATGCCTGGTTGCGGTATATAAACTGGTCATGCGGTGCCCTCTTCATCAATACAACCATAGATTTTATCTTCCGGGTTATTATCCCGGTAACGTAACGGGGCGATATCCCCGTTAATCCGGTCAACCAAATAATACCAGTAAACGGAAGGTATCTTTTCCCTTACCGGACTCCCCATAAATACAGAGGTATAAACTTCAAATTTCAGCTCAAGGTCACCATTACCGGATTTTGCTTTTTTGGCTGAATCTCTGTTTCTCAATGTGGTTTCCAGTGCATTTTGCAGTGCGGATTCAAACGCAGCATTGAATTTTTTGTTCTGTGATGCCAGATACTGAATACCGCGACGTGTGACAACCTCATCACCGGGTTTTGCAGGTCTGTCTGACGGATTAACAGGCAGGGATTTTTTCTCAGCCAGCTGATACTCAATATCAGAGAGACCGTACTGGAAATTCGATAACTTAAAATGGTACTGAATCATATAATGTACCACACCGTAATTCATTTCATTACGGGGAACATTCGGATTCGGAACAGCTTCAACCTTAAGTTGTGAGGTGAAAAATAAATTTTTAAACTCCTGAATTTCAGCCTGATAATACCCATGATAATTTTCAAAGAATCTAATATATTTTTTAAGTTGTATATATTTACTTGGCTCTCTTTTTATTTTTGGATTATCATCTGTTTCTTTTCCCCCAGCAAAATATTTATCACCATTTCCCCAAAAACATTTCTTCAGTAAATTTTCAAAGTCATCAGTTTTAAACCAGTGATAAACAGCCAGTCCAATTTCTATCAGGACTGCACCAATGACTACCAGCTCCCAGGCAAATGCGAAAATAAACAGTGTGGTGACACTGGTTATTTGTGTTAATCCTAACCCTGCTATACCCAAAGAAAAAACCAATGAGCCAACAGCTTCTGTAATTTTAGCCGAACCGGTAATCTTGTTGCCGTCCATAAATTCAGCTGCTGCTTCCGCAACAGGTAGTGCAAACCCCATAAATGTAACGGTATATCCGAAAAGTTTCATTCCGGCTTTACCCAGCTCCGTTTTTATTTCAGGAAGTGTTATTTTTGTCAGCAACCGCTGAAGGGGCGGATAGGTAATAGTCGCGGAGTATCCCGGTGCAGCTTTACGGATATTAATTATTGCATCCGCCGTGCTTAATATATTGGCAACCATCTGTACCCGGAAAAGATTAGCTGCGGCAACATGCAACGGGGAATTGAGCTCAAACTCTTTTGTTCTGGCCACAACACTGAGTTCAATAATACCGCTGATAAGCGCAAAGACTTTCTCACCGAATTGAATGTGCTCCATCAGTGACTTTTTACCTTCAGGCAATACCGTTTTATGAAAACCCGCTATCACCCCAAAATTTGCCGTCGTTATCACCGGTGCTGAGCCCGCGGCCTGCAGTCGCTTATCCCAGTCAAACATCTTTTTCATTTTGTTCGCAACCGGTTTTAATGACTCAGATTTGGCGTTCAGTGAGTTCATCCACACTCTGAATGCATCCGCCCCCAGCGTATGCAGTTTATCAAAACTCAGTGTGACACCGTAATAGGCTAAAAATGCAGGCAGCACTTTACAGGCAAGAAAATCGATGCCTGCTTTGCTGATACGGCGGACCTGGTTCCGGGCCTCACCGAGCATCGGATGAATTTCGGCATAAGCATAGCCGAGCACATCCCAGCAAATCATAACGGCGGACTGCAATACAGGCTGCACACGCTGTTTAAATACTGTCAATGCTTCTTTTTTTATTTCATCTTCATTCAGTACGCTGAGAAAGCTGGTCATAAACGATACCCAGATACTGCCTTCTTCCGTATCAGTGGAGAACAGGATATCAAGCTTTGCACGCCCGTAAGCGGTGCTGTTCAGCGGTGTCAAAAGCAGTTCATGTAACTGACTCCAGGCGTTAAGCTCATCCAGAAATCCGGAATGCGGGAAATCCCCAGACTCATATTGTTCCTGAATTAAAAATGCATGGTCAAGATAGTGTTTTATTCCTCCCTGCCGGGAAGAGACTGCCGGATTTGTCAGAAAATCATAGTAAATCTGAATGACATTATTCTGTAAGGCTTCAAATTCCTGATAACCTTTATCAATTTGCGGCCAGTAGGTTTTCCAGCCGGGCACATCAATATGCTTGTTAAACTTTTCCGCTAATTTCTGTCCTGCCCCGGTTTTTGCCATTTCGTCACTGCTGAACTGCGCTTCTAATACCGAAAGGTACTGACCGATTTTGTTGGGATACTCCCAGTGATGCTGAAACATGGCATAGGATGTAGTGACAAAGGAATACAGGGATAAGATATCTTTCTGATACCCGACCGGGTCATACAGCGCAACAAGGCAGCTCTTTTCTTCGTGATCAAGAAATTGCTCTATCTGATTTAACAGCCGGTCTGTTGTTGCTGTTGCACTGCTGAGGGCGGCGATATGTGAGAAATACTCTTTAGGCAGCGGATTGCCAATCGCCCTTGTGTGTTCGGTAAATACCGAAAACTGCTGCTCCTCTGCTTTGTACTCCTCAACAAGATGTTCAACATGCTCTTCACTGAGCTCAAGCGCATGCGGATTATGGCTGAAATCAACCACATTGATTTTCTGCATAAATGCACGGCGGTAAGATTCATCCGTTTCTATTTTATTTAAAACATAATCAGACAGAGGAATGTCGCTGAATATGAACGAGGCATTGATGACATCTTTTTTTACCGGCAGATAAGGATACTGACAGGATTGTTCCTGCAGTGTATTATCTGATGCACAGCGCAGATAAGGAATAAACCCTTCTTCAGCATCACCGGCCTCTCTCGCTTGTTGTGCTTCCGGCGTTATATCATCATCAGTATAAACATATCCGTCATCATAATACCGGACGATATGTTTAAAAATCAGCAGTTGCCCCCGGGAGTCTGTCCGGGTCGGGAATTGCCCTTCCTCAAAAACATAAACCCAGCCGGGTCTCAGTAATCTGACAGAAAATCCCTTTGTTTCCGCCATTGAGGATGCCGTCATCAGCGTTGAAACCTCCGGCGGCATCGCTGCCACGGCATTTTTATCACCGTATAAATTCGAATAGGCATAACGCACCGGATAGACCGGACGGTGTTCATTCTCACACGGGCAAATCACCGCATCTGCCGGTAAATTG
>NZ_JAODZS010000031.1:0-56244 GCF_029835375.1 Morganella sp. GD04133
GTGGGTGTGGCGGTGACAGAAATGGACCGGGTGACCCAGCAGAATGCCGCGTTAGTTGAGCAGTCAGCAGCGGCAGCTGCGTCACTGGAAGAGCAGGCTGGCAGACTGACTCAGGCGGTATCTGTTTTTCACATACAGGCAGGAGAAGTGAAGAGTAACGTTAAAAGCAGTACCGTGGTACCGCTACAGCGGCCCGATATAAAAAAACTGAAAAATAATGACGAGGATGATTGGGAAACATTTTAATTAACATGCCGACATAAAAACAGAATTACCGTATCACTACAACGTTGTACCACTTTTATTTGCCCATGTTTCATGGGCTTTTAAAAACAAAGAGTTAGTCGTCCGGGCACTATCAAAAATAAAAGTACGGGTGTTTTAATGGGGGTCTTTATCTTTTTTGTGACTCAGCCCATCTTTAGTACTCAACTTCTGTCCACCCCAAAACAAAAAGGCCACAAACGTACAGTTGAAAAAATACATTTAGTGATGCGATTTGCAAAATAATCAAAAAATAATACTCGTGTTAATTATGTGTTGACATTAAATATCGGAATTAAACAAAATCAAGCAGAATTCAATGATATTAAGGACATTGTGTGCCGTATATGAGAGAGGAATCGAAAAGAACACGAACGCCGCAGGCTGATGTTAATAAAATTCTTCATTCGTTACCGAGGTATTGATTATGCCAGGGTGGGTAAAGGCGATAGTGTCAGGATTGTTTTTTATATTATTTTTAGCTCTTAGCATGCTGATGTATGACTATATGATTTCTTTATTAAAAATGCAAAGTGAAATTATATTTTCCGTGCAAAATTTAATATTAACATTCGGGCTTCCATTTGCGTTATACGTTTTTTTTGGAATGACAGTTGAGCTTTTTTTTGGTGAGGATTCTATATTTTACAAGGCTATTGCAAAATATAATAATGAAGACGACATCTTACTTGTTTTTTATTGGTCTTATTGCAAGCTTCCCTGTTTCTTTTGCTGTAAATATCTATCTTCTCGATAATGGATATGAAACATGCGGGAAGATTTCGTGGATGTCACCCACCACCTATGTAAAAGATTTATCACTTTGTGACAGGTAAAATAACAGGTTTTAATACCCGCTGATAATAAGATCATACCGAAGACGCCTTACATGGGCGTTTTCGGACACTTTAAGAAGCCCGTAAAAGCGGGCTGAATAGTGGCTAATACAAATAGTAAATCTTAAAAAACCGTAACCATTATTGCGTTAAGAAGAAAAATCCCTGTTTAATTAAATAGAGCTTGTGTTTCAGCAGACAGATGAAACACAATAAACGCAGATTCATTCATCGTGCTGCGTTGTTATGGGCTAAATGAATATTTATTATATCAGTGCGTTAAAATGTATTTAAGGGGTACGCAATGTGGGATCTGGTTTTTTTACGTGAGCTGTTAATCTCAGGTGTTAGCTATCTGCAGCTTTTTCTTGAAGCGATATCCGTCATTTGCGTCGCGACAGGGCTTGTTAAAACGTTGTATATTTTAATTACGGTAAAAAATGGCAGAGTTGCTCGTTTTTATTTCGGTAACTGGCTGGCAATGGCCCTGGAATTTCAGCTTGCAGCGGATATTTTGCTTACTACCGTTGACCCTGATTTAGACAGCCTCATTAAGCTGGCAATTATCGCCGTAATCAGGACGTTCTTAAACTACTTTCTTGCCAAAGAGCTGGAGCACAATTCTTCAGGCGAGGAATCAAAGGGTAAGGCAAGTAAGCATCAATAAATAACAACGCTCACGTTTGAGCGTTGTACCGTTGTGGTTATCGCAACAGACGGAAGAGATGACAGATAAGCCAGCCCGGGGCTCAGATCGCGGAACCTCATTACAGAAATAAGTACTGGTCAATCACGGCGTAAAAAAGACATGGCATTTACCAGACAACCGGTCTATATTATTCCGCATGACAGAGGTAAAGACGCAATGACATCAGTAATCACTAAACCGAAACGGGGACGACCGCCGAAAAATCATGATGCGGGTGCGGATGTAAAAAAAATGCTGATCCGCAGCGGCATGGAGATGTTTACCGAAAAAGGGTATATGACCTCGGATATTAACGGGATCTTGAAAAAAGTCGGTGTGCCGAAGGGCTCTTTTTACTATTACTTTGACAGTAAAGAGCAGTTTGGTCTGGAAATCATGCGTAATTATGACGGCTATTTTTCCCGCCTGCTGGATAAATGTTTGTCTGATACCACGCTGCCGCCGCCGGAAAGACTGCGGGCATTTTATCTGACCGCCAAAGCCGGGATGGAAAAATACCACTGGCAGCGCGGCTGTCTGGTGGGGAATCTCGGTCAGGAAGTGGCCAGCCTGCCGGCGGGGTATTGTGAAATACTCGATGAAATTATTACCGGCTGGCAGAAGAAAGTGGAAATCTGCCTTCTGGAGGCACAGAAACAGCAGCTTATTTCCGGTAAAACAGATTGCAGGCAAATGGCGGCTTTTTTCTGGATGGGCTGGGAAGGGGCGGTAATGCGTGCCAAACTGACCCGCAACAGTGAGCCGCTGGATCTGTTTATCACGGTTTTTATGGCACAAATACGGGCGGATAAAGACTGAGATAGTGTTACAGAATAATTTATTAAATATCGCCGTTGTTAACATTCCGGTGTGTATTTAATAAATTTTTTTACAATTAACCAGACAACTGGTCTATATTCATAAAAGGATAACACCATGTTTAACTGCATTCTGATTGAAAATACTGACGGCTATACCGCAAAGCTGGCTCAGCTCGATGAATCACAGCTGCGGGATCACAATGTGACTGTGCAGATTGACTACTCCACGCTGAACTATAAAGATGGCCTGGCAATTACCGGTAAAAGCCCGGTTGTGCGCAGTTTCCCGATGATCCCTGGCATTGATTTTGCCGGTACCGTGACCGAAAGCAGCTCTGAGCATTATAAAGCGGGTGACAAAGTACTGCTCAACGGCTGGAGTGTCGGTGAAAAATACTGGGGCGGACTGTCTCAGGTAGCAAAAGTGAAAGACAGCTGGCTGACGCCGTTACCTGCCGGGATGAGTACAAAGCAGGCGATGATGATCGGTACCGCCGGTTATACGGCAATGCTGGCGGTTCAGGCCCTGCTGAAACAGGGGATCACCAAAGAATCCGGTAAAGTACTGGTGACCGGAGCCAGCGGCGGCGTGGGCAGCTTCGCGGTTTCTCTGCTGTCAAAATTAGGTTTTGAGGTTATCGCTTCCACAGGCCGTACTGCCGATACTGCGTATCTGATTGATACGCTGGGGGCATCTGAAATTATGGATCGCAATGAGTTATCTGTGCCGGGCAAACCGCTGACCAAAGAGCGCTGGGCGGCGGCGATTGACAGTGTGGGCAGCCACACACTGGCCGGTGTCTGTGCCGGTACTCAGTATGGCGGTGTTGTGGCGGCCTGCGGCCTGGCACAGGGTATGGATTTTAACGGGACTGTTGCACCATTTATCCTCAGAGGTGTGAGCCTGATCGGTATTGACAGTGTGATGCGTCCGCAGGCAGATCGTGTGGCGGCATGGAAACAGCTGGCTGAACTGACTGATCCGGCACAGCTGGAAACCATCAGCCGGGTGATCCCGTTAAATGAAGCCATTCCGGCAGCGCACAGTTTGCTGAACGGCGAAATCCGCGGCCGTGTGGTTGTTGATGTGAATAATTAATATTGTGTGACCCGCAATATCCGTAAAAGGACAGACGGCAGAATCCTTCTGCCGTCTGTCCGGCTTACAAAGTCAGCACTATTAAGTGCTCTTACATACTACTCATAATCACTTGTCAGCGAAAGATGTATTATTGCTGCCATTCATACCGCATAGCTATCGTTCACGGGATAGTGTCAGCGATTGTCCGTTATCATCAATAAACACCGCTTCAGTTTTATATGTTCCTGCTGTGATGCCGGAAGCGCCATCGATGAGATAGGTTTTTTCCCCGAACGGGGGAATCATCATGTCCGGCATGGCGGTTGCCTGGTAGCGCCGGTTCCCGTCCGTCAGTGACAGCGAGGATAATGACAGATAATAAGGTGACGGGTTGCGGGCAGTGACCGCGATCCTGCCATCTGCCTCCCGGTAAGAGAAGGTGAGTGTTTCAAGCCGCTTGCGCAGCGGGGCGGTTAATCCGGCGGGACGATAAAAAATCTTCATCTGAGTATTCATTGCCATCAGCACTTTATTTTTATCACTGTCCGCTGTTTTAACAGCCGGATTTTCATATAAATTCAGCCAGAAGACGGATTCACGATCAGACGGCAGCGGCGTGCCGTTATAAATTATTTCAAGATTGCTGCGTGACTGCGGATCAGCGGTAAAAATGGCAGGAAGTGCCACAAACGGGTATTTGTCCTCTCCCGGAACGCCGCTGTTCTCACCGTTATCCACCCAGACCTGAACCAGCACCGGATAATCATTGGTATTGGCGAGCAGCAGGGTTTTCCGCGCCTGGCCTTCCTGAAAAATCACCCGGGTTGATGATGCCAGCATACCGGCGACCGCCGCAGAAGTGGTGAACAGCAGCAGTGCCGCCAGAATCAGGGCACGACAGGGAACAGAAGAGTATCGTTTCATGTTGCTCCGTTACTGAACTTTAATCAGCACATAGGCTTTGGCATCGACATTACCGGGCTGTGCCTGTTGCCCCGGCAGGCGGGTCAGCGTTGCGGTCAGCCGGATCAGATAACTGGTGTAGCCTGTGGCGGATGAACCGGCGGACGACGCGCCGGACAGTACCGGAAACCATCCGGCCTGATTGGCGGTATTCGCCGAACACGGCGTGGAACCGTTGCATCCGTTCCAGCCGACAAACGGCATCTGTTGTCCGGTGACGGCATTACTGAGCCGGATCCCGGTACCGGTTGCCACGGACGGTACTGTACCATAACCATCGGACAGTAAATATTCCACACCACCGGCGCTGTTCACCAGCCCGAGCTGTTGTGCTTTGCTGTAAGCTTCCTGTGATGTCTGTAATCCGACGGATGTCTGGGCTGTACCCACGCCGGACACCACGGCATTATCGCACTCCACGGTGATATCAAAGGCGCTGCTGACGGTCTGCCCGGCATTAAGCTGCCCGGCGGAAATGCGCGGCAGCTGCACCAGCGGCGTAACATTACGGGCGGCACAGGTGGCATTATGGGAATACGAGGAAACCGGTGAGCCGTTCATCCCGATTGACATCCACCAGACATAATTGAATCCCTCATAATGATAGGCGGAATCAGTACCTTCTTTCGGATAGACATAGCCGGTCGGTCCCTCGAAAATCACATAGGCGTTCGGCTGGGTGCAGCGGTAAGTGGAGGTACCGGTTGTTGGTGCCATGCCGCTGCCGCAGAATGCACTGGCCGCGCCGGAGCGGGGCGGAAGCGTGCTGACTTTGATTAAATCCACTTTCAGGGCACTGATATCCCGCACGCGGATCTGAATTTTTCCGTTTGCGGTGGTCGCATAGGTGGTGATCGGGGTTCTCTGCCAGTAGCGGGTAAATACCTGACCGGAATTCATATGGGTAAAACGGATGGCAGTATACGGAAACCAGGTGGCGTAATAGTTTTCATAACCATCGGTTTTGCCGATATCAAAAAATCCGCCGTGACGATCATCACCATTGGTGGCGAATAATTCAAAGATACTGCCTTTATCTGCGGCGTCACACTCGTACAGTACTTCATCCGGATCGGGAAATAACGGGGATTGTGTCCAGCTGGTGACCGAAGAAGCGAGAACCGTTCCGACCGGCTGGAGGTACGCGCTGGTCATATTGATATTACCCAGCCCGGTGCCCAGCCCGGAGACATCCGCGCCGGTCTGTTTTTTAGTGATCCGCACACATCTGGCATCCGCACTGATACTGTAAAATGCCGTTAATGTGATGAAGGAAATAAGTAACGTTTTGATTATTCTGGTCATAAAAGAGTTTCCGCAGTTACTGACACGGCAGTGCCATTGAAACCAGAGGCACCGGTTTATCATCCGGCAGCCGGTAAGTGGTACTGCAGGTATTGCCGGGACCATCACCCCATACAATCCGCAGTTTTCCTTCCGGTTTATCGGCCCGGAAATAGAGCTGATTGGCCTGGCCGGTCATCCCGAGTACCTGATCATTTTCATTCAGTACCTGGCTGCCCATCGGAATGGCTTTTCCGCCGGCATACAGCAGGGTGATTAACACCGGCTGACCGGCATTCGTATCATATTTTATCCGCAGCATCGCACCACTGTAGGGCGCCACTTTCTGTTCCGGACGGCTGATTTCAGCCTGTGTATCAATTCCTTCACTGCTCAGCATCACGGCGTTGTACTGATACGGGATCAGAGACGGCACCAGCGCATAGCCGCTGCTGCTGACGGTTCCGCCACTGACCACTTTCGCCCCCTGAGCGCCTTTTGCCTCGACAATGGCAAAGGTATCACTGAGATAAGGCCCGGCGGTAAGTCCGCCGCGGTGTAAGACCAGCGATCCCTGAGCGCCGGCGGACGCCTGCCGGTAGTCCGGCGCTTTGGCGGCACTGACGCGCAGATTGGTCACCGGCAGTTGAGTCTGCAGAGAGCCGGAGATTGTTCCCTGACTCAGCCGGTCATCTGAAATATAGCTCAGTCCGTAACTGATCGGCTGAGATTCTGTTCCGGTCAGGCCGGAAAGGTTAGTCTGATAATCATTCCGTCCCTGAGTGTGATTAGCCGAGAATGAAATATTCGGCGAATAGCGCTGCTCCCCCAGCGGCATACTGATCCCGAGGGAGACGAAATTCTGACTTTTCCCGCTGCGCACACTGCTGTCCGGCTGCAAACCGTCAGCCGCTGAGGCGTTGGTCATCCTGGCAACGGAAAGATTGACCGCCACCCGGTTATCAAAAATTTTGCTCCAGGAGAGTTGCAGCTGGTCATTTTTTTCGCCGGAATTATGGTAATTTTCCCGTGATGCGGACAATCCCAGATTTCCGTATTGGTTAAGATTCTGGCTCAGGGTGATATCAAAACGGGAACGCTGGCGCAGAATACGGAAGTCTGTCTCTGATGCCGTGTCCCCGGCGAAATAATCCGCGCTCAGTTTGTCATTCAGAGTCCGGAAACCATTGGTGGAATAATGATAGCTGGACAGGGTGACCGAGGTATCTGTCGGCTGAAATGTCTTGCTGTAGGAAGCATGAAAACGCCAGCCGGTTTCGGTGGTGCCGGGTAATTTTGCATTGGACAGTGTGGCGTTAATGCTGAACGCCCCGAAACGGTTGGTATGCACGCCGCCCAGCAGCATGGCCTGATAACCTTTCGCGACCTGACCGGCGGCATTCAGGGTGATCTGGTTTGTCAGGCCGTGCTGAATCACTACTTCGCTGAAATTGTCATTACTGCCGGTAAACCGGGTTTTCCCCGCTGTCACCGAGTATTTTGTGCTGCCGGGCCGGACGGACTCCGGTACTGCGGAAAAGGGCACAATAAAGCTGTTTACACTGCCGTCCGCCTCTGTCACTTCCACCCGCAGGTCACCGGCGTAGTTTGTGGAATACAGATCGTTTATTTCAAACGGGCCGGGAGCAACGGTGACAGAATAAATCTGCTGATTTCCCTGCCAGACAGTGACTTTGGCGTTACTGTTGGCGATCCCCTGAATACGGGGGGCATATCCGCGTTCATTATTCGGCAGCATCCGCTCATCGGTACTCAGACTGACACCTTTAAATCCCATACCGGATAAAAAATTACCGGAGGTGAAGCCTTCGCCGATTAATAATTTACTGCCGATCTCATAAAGCGCGCGCTGGATATAACGGCGGCTGGTGTTCCATTTTCCGCCGGTGCTGTCAGACCAGTTATACTGACTTTCCTGACGGAAACTCCATAATCCCAGATTAAATCCGCCATTCAGGCTCAGGTAGGTGGAATTCATGTCACGGGTGCGGCTGTCGGTATAACTGACGTGATACTGGTTGGCGTTATAGTTGGCGAATAACATGGTTTCGCCGCTGTCCAGACTTTCCTGCGGGATCCGTTTCTGCCGGTTACCGGAAAGCATGGCCTGCGGGATTGTCAGGTTCAGTTTCAGTTCTGCATTATTAAAGCGGCTGGTGATATTTTTCCCGATCGCTGCCGGGAAATAACATTCGGTATCCCCGGAAAGTGCGGGTTCCTCTTTCAGTCCGGTTAAACGGATTTGTTCCGGTGTCAGACAAGCCGAGATTTTCCCGTCCTGATCGTCTTTAAATGTGACGGGTATCTGTGCAATAAACTGGTCATTGATCAGAAGATCAACTTTATACACACCGGGCGGAACGGCATTACGGGTATTAAATGTCTGCAGGGCACTGTTGGTCAGGGTGTTCCCGCGTATCAGTGACGGGTCAAAATAATAATCGTCATTATCTTCTGCCCGCGCGGTACTTATACCACTGAGGCAACAGCTCAGAAGTATCAGCGTTATTCTGTTACGGGCAAAAAAGGGGATAATGTTTTTCATATTATTATCGTGCCTGTCGTTATCAGTTCAGGGTAACTGAGCGCGTTTTTTCGGCACCATAGTCATTAATAACACCCAGGGTCAGGGTGACGTTCCCGATCTGATAACCGGCAGGTAAGGCCCATTGCGCTGAGGAAAAGGGGGCTATCATTGAGGTATTATCAATCTGCCCTTGTTTATTTCCGGCAGATAATGCGGCAGAGGAAACGCTGGCATAAAAAGGTGTCGGGTTGCGGACATCAAGCGTGCTGCCCTGGCGGCGGAATTCAAGTTTGTTGATCACGTCACCGGCGTCATTCCCGATTTTTGCCGGACGGTAAAATAATTTCATACGGTTAGTAACGACGATCATCAATTTATTTTTTTCGGCATCTTCTTTTTTGACGGAAGGAATACTCAGATAATTAAAGTAAAATACACTCTCACGATCATCAGGCAATTTACCGCCGGTATAGGTCAGTTTGACATTTTGCTTACTGCTGTCAGCAATATTAAAAATAGCCGGTACGGCGACAAACGGGCCATCGGCATTATCCGGTGATGATTTTGGATTATTAATATCTGTCCAGATCTGAACCAATGACGGTGTATCATTGTCATTTGAAAATACCAGCGTTTTATCCCGGCTGTTTTCATTGTAAATAATCCGGTTTCCCAGCATCGTGACACTGGCAGTAGCATGAAAAGCAGTGAGAAGGCTTAATATAATAAATAATGAATATTTTTTCATTGTATAACCTTATAGCGGCACGTATCTGACGGCGGATAACGTGCCGTTTATTATTTTATTTATACCGGCAGGAATTTATTATTTATAGGTAATGGCGTATTGTGCGCTGGCGATAACGCTGCCTGCGGTTACTGCGCTTTTTTCAGCATAGTAACGGGCAACAAAATTAACAGGCGCAACAGAACCATCAGAAGCAATATTAATTTTTTGTGATGACTTAATTAAGTCACCCGGCGTGAATTCAAGATTCACAGCGTTATTGTCCACTAACTGAATGGAAACACCATCAGCATCACCGGTATTACCCAGGTTTTTGGCGGTGGTTACGGAGTTACCGACAAATGCGATACTCAGTGTTTTTTCCATATTCTGTTCAGTGGTTGCAGTACATCCGCTGATATTGATCGTAAATTCAGTGTCGCCGGTAGTCGTACCGACGGTATTTTTAAAATCTTTTACAGGGACTGTCGGTAATAATACAACCGGACTTTTATCTGTACCGTTAATATCGAGTGAGCATGTCTGATTCGCGACTTCGCCGATAAAACGAACGGTATTATTTGCCTCACTGTGTGCTGTAAACGCAGTAACAGCACATGAGGCAGCAATAAATGCAGCAAGTGTTTTTTTCATGATTAATTCCTGTTTATTTATCTGGTCGTTTTCATAAAAACAGAGATCTTATTTTAAGATAATAAAATATCCGCCCGGGAAAGTGGCATGTATTTATTATTAAATAAAATAATGGTCAGATGAAAGCGGATATAAAAGCAATAAGTTTTACCGGAATATTATTTATAAATAATTCCGCTTTTATAATCAGAAATGGCATCATTTCTGACGTGTTATTACCTGTTGAAAATACCGCTGTAGTATAGTAAGTAATTGTACAACTAACAAGAGTATAAAATCCGAGTCGTTGGTGGGCTTCAGGAATGTGTCCTTTTTTTATTTTTTGTGAAAATGATAAAAATCAACAGGTTGATTTAAAATTATAGAAGTGTAAAAATTTGATCTGCAGATGGTAGCGATATTTTATGCTGCAATCTTGCTTGTTATTTTCATTATACGGTATTATATAATAAATAATAATCATATTCATATTTGAAAATAAAATGACATTAAATCGGTGTATTTATTACAGGGTTGTACAAAATTATGTTACAAGTCATGATTGTTGTGTTGGTTTCTGTTTATTATATTTTCATATATTTCAATTGGTTGTGTTTTTTCTTCAAAGATGGAATTTACAGTTATCTGATCGTACCGGCTATTTTGTACAGACGGTGTTTTTCCGGCCGGAGCTGCATTTGCTCATTTCTGTATTTTATGAATAATAGCGGGGCAAAAAAGTATGACTGATACACAAAATAGTATTTATAAAAATGACATTAACTAAGAATTATCTTATAGGGAAGAGATATGCAAATGATGAAGGCCGCAAATCCGGTCAAACTGAAGTCAGTGATCAAATTGATGATCGCTGCCGTTATTCTTCTGGTTGCAGGGGTGGCTACCTTTAATTCATATACCATTGTTCAGGATGGTTCGGTAAAGGTCGGGACCTTTTTAGGTAAGGTTAACCCGGTCGCCTATGATGCCGGACTGCATTTCCCGATTAATCCGTTTATGACATTTGATACCTATTCAACAAAAGATATCCGGGTGTCACTGAAAGAGTTACGTGTACCGTCACAGGATAAACTGAAATCCATCGTGGATATTACCGTGATGCTCCAGTTTGATGGTGCTAAAGCCCCGATCCTCCGTATTAACGGTGGTACAGAAAGTGAAGCACTGGATAAATATGTCCGCCAGAAACTGATTTCCACGATTCTGGAGTTCGGGAAAGATGTTGCCAACGCCCAAGATCTGTATACCGCTGACACTCAGCGGAAATTACAGGACTCTATCCGTGATGCTATTCAGGGCTACGCCTCACCTTACGGTTATACGATCAAAGAGATTATGATCCAGGATATTACGCTGCCGGAAGTGGTCCAGGAGCAGGTGGTGAATACCAAGATGCGCCAGGAGCAGATAAACCAGGCAAAAGCGGAAGCTGAGAAAGAGCGTGAGCTGGCACAGAAAAAAGTGGTTATCGCACAGGCCGAACGTGAATCAGCAGAACAGCAGGCGCTTGCCCGTGAACGTAATGCTCAGGCCAGCTCTTATGCCATGCGTCAGGAAGCCGATGCCCGTTTATATGCGGCTCAGAAAGAATCTGAAGCTAATGCCGCATTACAGAAGACAATCACCCGTGAGATGATTAACTGGAAACAGCTTGAAATAGAACAAATCAAAGCAGGAAAATACAAAGGTGAAGTACCTAACATTGTTGTTGGTGCTGATTATGACGGAAAAATGATCATGGATATGCGCTCTCAGCAGTAAAAAGGTAAGGAAAGTTAAATCTGTTCGTTATGACAGCATGCTGCACTCTTATGCATGACAGGCGGACAATCAGCAGGGCGATATTATTTATAATATTGCCCTGCTTTTTTTATAACATCTTATTTCAAATACCTGAGTGTTAAATATTGATTTATCTTATCATTAGAATAATCAGTAGGATCTCGGATGAATAATAGATAATATTTAAAATAATCACTTTATTTGTTATTTTTAAATTCATTTTATTATTCAGATAAAATAACTGATTATTAAAAGGACGGGTAATGAAAGAATTAAATTTTGCTGAAATGGAACAGGTTTCCGGTGCCGGATGTGTTCAGGACACTATCACCGATCTCGGAAAAAAACTCGGCGATTGGGGTTTTGAGCTGCTCGGCCCATATCTGACGGTGGATTTACCCGTGATCGGTAAAGTCAGCCTCAAAGATGCATACCCGAGGCTGGGCAGGGATATTGGCGGGAAAGTGGGGTCAGTTGTCGGCAGTTTTATCGAAGATAAATTAGGCGGTATTGTAGATCTCGGCGGTATTTGTAAATAATTATCACAGGGGCGTCTGTATTTTACTCTGCTGATCTCAGAGCGGGACTGTCAATTTAATATCAGATAACTTAAATCTGTTATTATTTATGGTCGTTCACTTATCTGCCGGTTATCCGGGTAATGCCACAGATTCCGGTATTCTTCCCGGTAAAAATGCAGAATTATTAAAAAAACTACCGGGTTAATGAATACGGTAACCTGCAGTCAATATCATATTTTGAGGGAATTCATTATTTTATGAATTCCCGTTTTTTTATCTTTTCCCTGATACTGACGGCCTTTTATTCACCGGATAACCGCAGGCAGGGTCTATTGTGTTCCGCAAAGCCGCACTCGATAACCGAAAAATGAAGTGGCGGGGTAAGGCTTTATTATTACCCGGTATCCCGCTGTGGCTGATAGTAATATGCAGTTTTCTGTTTTTAGTGGTTTTTCTGACCTTTATTTTATACGGCAGTTATACGCGGCGGGTCAGTGTGACCGGGGAAATTACCACCAATCCCCGGGCTGTCACTGTATCCGCCGGGGTACAGGGATTTATTATCCGGCAATATGTGAATGAGGGGCAGATTATCCGCAAAGGAGACCCGGTTTACCGCATTGATACCAGCAGGGCCACAGCCAGTGGTGTGGTCAGTGAAAATCAGCACCGTGAAATTGAAAATCAGTTACAGCATATCCGAGATATGGCTGCCCGCCTCAGAGAGAACAAATATACGACACTGGCTTCGCTCGAAAAACAAAAAGCTCTTTATGCACAGGCGCAGTTACGGTCTGCCGGGATTATTGAACGGGCGCAGGAAGGGGTCCGCATAATGAAACGGAATATGGATAATTATCATCACTACCGGGAAAGAGGGCTGATAAATAAAGATCAGTGGCTGAATCAGGCTGCGCTTTATTATTCCCAGCAAAGCAGCCTGCTGGGTTTAAGCGGGCAGAATGAACAGAATATTCTGCAGGTTACGTCTCTGGAAAGTCAGATTCTGACCCAGGCCGCTGAGTTTGATAACCGGATTTATCAGCTGGAATTACAGCAGTCCGAATTGATGAAAGAGCAGGTAAATAACGATGCGGGCGGAGAGATTATTGTCCGCGCCCTGACAGACGGCCGGGTGGATTCCCTCGGCGTGACCGTCGGTCAGATGGTCAACCCCGGCGATACCCTGCTGCAGATCCTGCCGGAAAATGTCAGCCAGTACTGGCTGGTGCTCTGGGTGCCCAATGATGCGCTGCCTTATCTGAATGCCGGGGATGCGGTAAATATCCGTTATGAGGCCTTCCCGGCTGAAAAATTCGGCCAGTTTGCCGCCACCATTCAGGTGATTTCCAAAACCCCCGCCTCGGCACAGGAAATGATGACCTATGCCGGCGCGCCGAAAGTCAGTCAGATGCCGCAATCCATCCCCTATTACAAAGTCATTGTACGCCCGGAAAAACAGATGATCGCCTATGACGGCCGCGAGCTCAGTCTGCAAAACGGCATGAAAGCGAATACCATCCTGTTTCTGGAAAAACGCAAAATCTATCAGTGGATGGTATCGCCGTTCTATGACATGAAACAGAGTGCCTCCGGGCCAACAGGAGCAGACACACCATGACAGAACGGACGCTGTTATCTGACCGGGAGGCTGCATGCACCGTTTATCCCTGAAAAACCTGCGGGAAAAACTCGATCTCCGTCTGCGTCAGCGCATTCCGGTGATCCACCAGACCGAGTCCTCTGAGTGCGGCCTCGCCAGTCTGGCCATGATTTCCGCCCATTACGGCAAAAGTATCGATCTGATTTCCCTGCGTCAGACCTTCAATCTCTCGGCGCGGGGTGCGACACTGGCCGGACTGACCGGCATGGCAGCCGAACTGGGGATGACCACCCGCGCTCTGTCACTGGATATGGATGATCTGCCGAATCTGCGCCTGCCGTGTATTTTGCACTGGGATTTCAATCACTTTCTGGTGCTGGTGAAAATCAGCGGCAACAAATTTATCCTGCACGACCCGGCGTATGGTCGCCGGGTGGTCGGTATTGAGGAGATGTCGCGCAATTTTACCGGTGTGGCGCTGGAAGCCTGGCCGGGCAGCACGTTCACAAAGCAGGAGGTGGTGAAAAAACTCAGTCTGCGTAAGCTGATCGGCAATATTCACGGGCTGAAAAAAGCGCTGCTGAAAATCTTCGCCTTCTCCGTGGTGATTGAGGCCATCGGCCTGATTATGCCGGTCGGCACACAACTGGTGATGGATCACGCCATTCCTGCCGGGGATCAGGGGCTGTTGTCCCTGATTTGTGTCGGGTTACTGTTCTTTATCCTGCTGAAAGCGGCGGTCAGTATGTGCCGCGCCTGGGCCAGTGTGATTATGGAAACGCTGATCAACGTCCAGTGGCAGTCCGGGCTGTTTACCCACCTGCTGCGGCTGCCGCTCAGCTATTTTGAGCGGCGCAAACTCGGGGATATTCAGTCCCGTTTCAGCTCGCTGGATATCCTGCGCACCACCTTTACCACCAGCGTGGTCGGGGCGATCATGGACGGTATCATGCTGATTGGCGTGTTTATCATGATGATCCTCTACGGCGGCCATCTCACCTGGATTGTGCTCGGGTTTACCGCGGTATATATCGGGCTGCGGCTGGCAACCTACCGTTATTACCGTCAGCTGTCGGAAGAATCGCTGATCAAAGAGGCGCGCGCCGGGTCGTACTTTATGGAATCCCTCTACGGCATCACCACGGTGAAAACCCAGGGCATGAGCGAGCGCCGGGGGAATCACTGGCTGAATCTGAAAGTCGATTCTATCAACACCGGTATCCGCCTGACCAAAATGAATCTGATGTTCGGCGGGGTGAATACCTTTATCATGGCCTGTGATCAGATAGCGATTCTGTGGATCGGCGCGGGTCTGGTGATCGACAATGCCATGACCCTCGGGATGTTTGTCGCGTTCAGCGCCTACCGCGAGCAGTTTTCTGACCGCGCGGCGTCCATCATTGAATTCCTGCTGCAACTGCGCATCATGAGCCTGCACAACGAGCGTATTTCCGATATCGCCCTCAACGAGCAGGAAAATAAAAAGCCGGATGTGCCGTACGAGCCGCAGATGCAGGCCGCCGGGCTGGAAACCCGCAACCTGGCGTACAGCTACGACAGCCAGTCCGCACCGATTTTCCGCGATATTACTCTGTTGGTCGCCCCCGGCGAAAGCGTGGCGATCACCGGGCCGTCCGGCTCGGGAAAAACCACGCTGATGAAGGTGCTGTGCGGGCTGTTTGAGCCGTCAGACGGCAAAGTATTTATTGATAACATTGATATCCGCCAGCTTGGCGTGAATAACTACCATAAAATGATCGCCTGCGTGATGCAGGACGACAAACTGTTTTCCGGCTCGATCCGCGAAAATATCTGCGGGTTCACCGAAAATCCCGACGAACAGCTGATGATCGCCTGTGCGCAGGCCAGTTATATTCATGACGTGATTATATCGATGCCGATGGGCTATGAAACACTGATAGGCGAGTTGGGCGAGGGGCTGTCCGGCGGGCAGAAACAGCGGATATTTATCGCCCGCGCGCTGTACCGCAAACCGCGCATCCTGTTTATGGACGAGGCCACCAGCGCGCTGGATAAAGAGAGCGAATCTTACGTCAATCAGGCGATCCGCCAGTTGCCGATCACGCGGATTATTATTGCGCACCGCGAATCGACGATTGAGTCAGCGGACAGAATTATTTTTCTCGGCGGGAAACACAATGAATAAAATCATGTGAATATAACTGAAAATCATTATCTCCGGATATGTATTTTATATTACTGTTAATATTACAACTCTTACGGTATTTTCTGAATTTTAGGCCGATTAGACGAAATCTGTTGTATTTATCCTGTCCGGTTATGGTAAGGATAGGCACCGTTTCACGGAAGAAATAAAACAGGGATGTGAATACTTATGAACAAAACAAACAGCATAATACGGAGCTGTGTGCTTTTATTATCATTGTCAGCCGTCAGCTTTTTTTCATCAGCAGAAAAAATGCTTAAATCCGTACCGAAGCCTGTCAATACGACGGTGTCATCACTGCCTGGTGTAAGCGGTGATATTCTCAGTACAGCAGAGACCGAATGGGTTGATTCCGGTATCCGCGATCGGAAAAATGAATTCAGTCTTTTTTTCACCCGGGAAAATCCGAAAATGGACAGCGCACTGAATATCACCTTTTCATTTATGATTCAGACTACGGGTGATAAGAAAATTGAGATGTTGGATAACGGAAAACCTAACGGTATGTTTTTCAACCGTGTGGTGGATACCTGGTCACTCGACTGTCTGAACTTCTCCGGTCACCAGCTTTCCAAAGTCTATCTGATGAATGATCGCATTATATACAGCCGGAAACTGGATACCCGTAATATGAATATCGGTGAGCTTGAAAAGCTGACTGTGTTCCCGAATACAGACGTTTATAACGCTGCAAAACATTACTGCGGGCGGTAATACGTTTATTGTGACATGATGATCCGCTCAGACGGATAATTATATGGTGGATAATAAAATATAAATATTATTCATCGTATAATGATGTTTTCGTTGTGATAATCTGTTTGCATTATTGTTATTTAAAATTATATATTATGATTTTTATTTACGGGCGCTGATGTATTAAAGGTAATAAACTTATTGCCATATATTTTTTTGCCTGCCGATTGTTATTCAGATTATTTGACCTGACGTTAACATTTAATGTTATGACTATCACCGAAAAATCCCTGTAACTTTTTGATAAGCTAGCGCTGTTCAGCAGTTATCCCGGAACAGATTTTTTTTCTCTGCTTATTCCGCTCAATGCCACAGATGCGCTGAGCTTCCGGGCCATTCATCAGTCTGACGGCTGTTTTTATCATGCAGCCCGGATGGTGGTAATTATCATAATTCCGGCCGGAAATACCCTGCACCGGTATCAGTCAGCATAAGGTCTGAGCAGTGAAAGTAAATTGGTTTATACGCAATCTTTCTGTGGCCGCCATCATGACCGGTATTTATATACATCAGGTTCCTGCGGCGGTTTCCCTGGGTGCATTTGGTTATAAAGCGGCAATGGACGCTGAACAGGAACCCGAACTGACCGGGGACAGCGGAGAGGACGTCAGACCGGCGGCCGGAAAAGAGGTCATAACCTCTGCACACGAACCCTCTGTGGCACCGCTGGTGCCGCTGACCGGCGACCCGGTGGCTTCTGAAACAGAAATCATCCGCCAGCGTTCGATTCAGAATAACCTGCCGAAGTCACAACCGGCGGCAACCGGTGCGGTAACAGCGGCGGCAGGGCAAAATAATCCTCCCGGCGGCCTGACATTACAGGATGCGGTGATCAAATCCCTGGACTGGGATGCCGGGCTCTCCGGGCTGGTAAACCAGTACCGCGCTCAGCTGGAAGCCGTGTATCAGAAAGAAACCGAATATTACCCGCAACCGGGACTTGGTGTTTCCCGTACTCTGAATAACAGTGATAAAGGCTATGTCACCACCGCCAGTGTCAGCCAGCTGCTCTATTCATTCGGCCGGGTGTCATCACAGATAGATTCCCTTACGGCCCGCAGTGATCAGTCACTGCTGCGTGTTTTTGTCAATGCCGATGAAGTGGCGGAAAAAACCGCGATGTTGTATCTCGATATCAAACGTTACCAGGACTATATCGTGCTGGCGGAAGAGCAGCTGGTGTCGGTGCAGCATATTACCGATCTGGCCCGTGAGCGGACTGCCGCCGGTGCGGCTTCCCGTGCCGATCTGGTGCAGGCGGAAGCCCGCCTTGATACTGCGCGGCTGCAACTCAATACCCTGAAGCTCGAGCATGAAAACCAGATCCTGAATCTGAACCGGATGACCGGGATCTCTGTCGGTCAGCTCTCCCCGCAGCCGATAGATGCTGCACTGTACAGCCGGCAGTGCTATTCACAGGATATTGATTTTAATACTGTTCCGGTTGTGCTGGTGGCAAGGGCCGGTTTAACGATAGCGCAAAGTGACCGCGAGGTAGCCAAACGTGAGTCGATGCCGAGTATTGCATTACAGGGATCTTATCAGCAGCGGTTTGATGCAAAAGATACCGACCGTTACGGCCGGGAAGATCACAGCGTTGAACTGACGGTGAATGTGCCGCTGTCGAATTTTTACACCAGCGGATCCAAACAACGTATGGCCGGTTATCAGGAAAATGCGGCCAATGCGGACATTCAGCACACGCAGAACGTGGTTGAGAATAACCGGCGTAATCAGCAAATCCGCCTGAATGAACTGGAACAGCGCATGAAGCTGCTCGATTCCCGTAACCTCTCCCTGAAAGACGTGACCCGTCTTTATCAGGAGCAGTATGTGGCACTCGGTCAGCGCAGCATTATTGATCTGCTGAATGCGGATCAGGAATGGCATCAGTCCCGGCGTGATTATGCGGCGGCAAAATATGACTATCTGGCAACCAGTATCAGTTGCGCTTCTCAGTTAGGCCGTTTCCGCGAAAGTTTACAGTTATCCAATGAATCTCTTCGGAGTCTCCGGTGATCTCAGAACAAAAAAACGAACACAGTGAAAGCTGGCTGCAGGCGTTACTGCTTGCTGCCCGCCATTATCGTCTGCCGGTCTCGGAAGAGAATGTCAGAGTTAATTTTACCTACAGCAGCGGAACAGAACACCGGACTGAACTTCAGCGCCTGGCCCGCAATACCGGACTGACCCTGACGTGGGTGCCGCTGACGCGGGAGATGCTGAATCCCTGGTATTTGCCGTTTATTGTGGCTCTCCCTGACGGAAAAGCCATGTATGCGGAAAGCATCTCTGCGGACGGCCGTGTGCAGGTGATCCTGCCGGGGGACGGGCAGCATAAAAACCACGTGACGATGGATGACCTGCTGACGCTGACTCAGGGCGGTGACGTTATCCTGACGCGACCGGAACGCAACGTGCCGGATGCACGGGTGGATGACTACATCAAACCGTTTAAAAAGCGCTGGTTTTGGGACATCGTTCTGCGCGATCGCAAATATTTCACTTCGGTGCTGATCGCGGCACTGCTGGCTAACGTGCTGGCACTGAGTTCGATTCTGTTTTCAATGCAGGTTTATGACCGCGTTATTCCGGGAAAATCCATTCCGACCCTGCTGGTGCTGTTTATTGGTGTACTGATCGCGATGGGATTTGAGTTCACCATGCGGATTATGCGGGTACGGCTGATCGACCTTATCGGTAAGCGGGCGGATCTGAAAATCACCGATACCGTTTTCGGCCACGCGCTGCGTATCCGGATGAAAGAACGGATGCGCTCAACTGGTACCTTTGTGTCTCAGTTACGTGAGCTGGAAAACGTCCGGGAAACCATCACATCAACCACGGTCACTGCCGCATCTGATCTGCCGTTCTTTTTTCTGTTCCTTGTGATCTTATGGCTGATTGCCGGGCCGCTGGCACTGGTGCCGCTGGTGGCGCTGTTTGTCATGATCCTGCCGGGCCTGCTGTTACAACCGAAACTGGGCATTCTTGCCAATGAAGCAATGCGTGAAAGCACACTGCGTAATGCCTCATTAATTGAGGCCGTTCAGTGTGCGGAAGATATTAAATTCCACCGCGCAGAGCCGCGTTTTCAGCAGGAATGGAACTATCTGAACGAGAAAGTGGGAGATACCAACCTCAAAGTAAAATTTATCACGCAGGGACTGATGACCTGGAGCCAGACTATCCAGACCCTGGTGTTTGCGGTCACCGTACTGTGCGGGGCTTTTCTGGTGATGGACGGGGCGATTACTACCGGTGCCCTGCTGGGGGCATCGATTCTGAGTTCGCGGATGATGGCACCGATGGCGCAGATCTCCGGTCTTCTGGCGCGCTGGCAGTCCACGAAAGTCTCACTGAAAAGCCTTAATGAACTGATGGAAAAACCGGTGGATGCGCAGTACGGCACCCGGCTCGTTCATAAGCCGTCACTGACCGGCCATTACGAATTTGAAAACGTGGCGATCACCTATGATTCACAAGCCAGCCCGGTACTGACTATCGGCTCGCTGACTATCCGTCCCGGCGAAAAAATCGCGATTCTCGGCCGTAACGGCTCCGGGAAATCCACGCTGCTTTATGCGCTGAGCGGCTTACTGGATCCGGTAGCCGGACAGATACGGCTGGACGGCATCAATCTGGCAGCGCTGGATCCTTATGATGTCCGCCGGGATATCGGCTATCTCGGGGCAAACTCCCGCCTGCTGCACGGCACACTGCGCGATAACATGACACTGGGGGCACCGAAAGCGGACGATGCGCAGATTATCCGGGCATTGCAGATAGCCGGGGTGGCGGATCTGGTCAGCAGCAGCCCGCAGGGGCTGAGCCGGGTGCTGTGGGAAGGCGGGATCGGGTTATCCGGCGGCCAGCGCCAGGCGGTATTGCTGGCCCGGACTATCCTGACCAATCCGAATATCGTGCTGCTGGATGAACCGACATCCGCACTGGATGAAATCGCAGAGCAGAAACTGATCGCCGGGCTGAAAACCTGGTCTCAGGATAAGACCCTGATTGTCACCACGCACCGCACCAGTGTTCTGCAGCTGGCTGACCGGATTATTGTGATGAACAACGGACGGATCGCGCTGGATGGTGCCCGTGATGAGGTGCTTAAAAATCTGATGTCCGGCTCAGATTTACCGGCGAAGGCGGAGAACTGAGATGAAAAAAGTAAATCCTCAGGCCATAAAGCAGGAGCCGGAAACCAATCTGCGGGGCGTGCCGTTTTTCTACGGCGGCCGGCACGAACCAAGCCTGCCGCGTCTGGCACGGCTGACTGCGGTGATCCTCGGTTTCTTTATCATTCTGCTTATCTGGGCGGCACTGTCTGATGTCGATGAAATCACCAAAGGGCAGGGCAACATTATTCCGTCATCCCGTGAACAGGTGGTCCAGTCACTTGAGGGCGGGATCCTCGCCTCACTGGAAGTGCGTGAAGGGGCCATTGTTGAGAAAGGCCAGGCAATAGCGTATCTGGATGAAACCCGGTTCGAATCCTCACTGGATGAAAGCCGCAGCCGCTATAAGGCAAACCTTATCAAAGCAGCACGTCTGAAGGCGGAAGTATCTTCCGGGGCGTTTGTCATTCCGGATGATGTGAAGCAGGATACCGAACTGGTGAATGCCGAACAGCGTCTGTACAAATCCCGCAAAGAACGCCTGGAGCAGTCTGTCAAAGGGGTTACGGATTCCCTCGGGCTTTACCGCCGTGAAGAAATGATATTGCAGCGCCTTGTAAAATCCGGTGCATCAAGTGAGGTGGAATTAATCCGCCTGAAACGGACGATTTCCGAACTGGAAAGTAAAAAGCAGGAACTGCGTAATGAATATGTGGTGAATGCCCGTGAACAACTGGCGGAAGTCAATAAAGAGCTGGAAGAGCTGGAATCTGTTATACGGGCACGGGATGATGCTTTGCAGCGCGCCAAAGTTGTGTCACCGGTTCGCGGAATTGTGAAAAATATCGAAGTGAATACCATCGGCGGGGTTATCGCGCCGGGCGGGAAAATCATGGATATTATTCCGCTGGATGATCAGCTGATTGTCGAGGCAAAAATATCCCCGCAGGATATTGCGCATATCCGCCTGAATGATCCGGCGCTGGTCAAAATCACGGCCTATGATTATGCGATTTACGGCGGGCTGGACGGGGAAGTTATCCTGATTTCTCCGGATACGCTGCAGGATGAAATTCAGCGTGACCATGTCTATTACCGCGTGCTGATCCGTACCCGTCGTGATGTGCTGATGAATAAAGCCGGTAAAGAGTTTCAGATCTTCCCGGGGATGGTTGCGGAAGTGGATATTAAAACCGGCAGCAAATCGATTCTCCGTTATCTGGTCAAACCGCTGAACCGGGCCGGCGAAGCCCTGCGTGAGCGCTGATCCTGTCAGTCAGCCCCGTATATTCACACGGAGATATGCGGGGCCTTCTCTTTATTTGTCATGTGGATACTTAACAGTATACTGATACCTTAAGGCCGCCGTCCGCGGTGCTGACGGCACGCTCTCACTGACAAGGCAGGTGATACCATGACAGACAGACAAGAAGTCTTACCCCGGCGTATCAGCGCGCGGATTAAAGATGTCGGCGGCGTGCCGGTATCCCGTGTATTACCGGTAAAAGAGCGCCGTCAGATAGGCGCCTGGTGCTTTCTGGATCATGCCGGTCCGGCGGTTTTCAACGGGGATGACGGCATGAAAGTCGGGCCGCATCCGCACATCGGTTTACAGACATTCACCTGGATGCTGGAAGGTGAGGTGCTGCACCGGGACAGCCTCGGATCAGAGCAGATTATCCGCCCGGGACAGGTAAATCTGATGACGGCCGGGCGTGGTATCACACATACCGAAGATTCTGCGGGCAAAAATGCCCGCCTGCACGCCGCTCAGCTCTGGATTGCCTTACCTCCGGCGGACAGTGCCATCGCACCGCGTTTTGATCACTATCCGGATTTGCCTGTCTGGCATCATGACAAGGTGGATTTCACATTACTGACCGGCGAATATGGTGATCACCGTTCGCCGGTTCTGCATTTTTCCCCGCTGATCGGTCTGGATTTGCTGGCACAGCAGGCAACACAAACCACACTGGATACCCGGCCGGATTTTGAATACGGTATTTTTGTGCTGGAGGGACAGCTGACATACTGTGGTGAAATCTATACCGCCAATGAGCTGGTGTATATCGGCGGGGGATTATCTTCTGTCACACTGATACTGATGAAAGGCTCGCGGCTGTTGCTGCTGGGCGGCACACCGGTACAGGAGCGGATTATGATGTGGTGGAATTTTGTCGGCTACGATACACAGACCTTACAGCAGGCGGTCAGTGACTGGAATCGTGGCGATGCCCGGTTCGGCGTGATTGAAAATGAACGCCGTGAGCCGCTGCCCGCGCCGCTGTATCCTGCATCCCGTCTGTGACCGGCAATGGCGGACACACGCTGAATACAATATTTCTTATTAATGATAGCTGAAATCATTGGCATTCAGAGTGCAGTATTATTTTGCATTTCACGCTAGAATAAAACAGTTAATGGTCGTTATGTTGCTGAACTGAACATAACTTTTCTGTTGTTCTATCACTGAGGTGAACTATGAAAGCAGCTGTTGTCGCAAAAAATAAGACCGTAGAAATCAAAGAGAAAACATTACGCCCGCTGAAATATGGAGAAGCCCTGCTGAAAATGGAATGCTGTGGTGTGTGCCACACTGACCTGCATGTGAAAAATGCCGATTTCGGCGATGTATCCGGTGTGATCCTCGGGCATGAAGGTATTGGTGTGGTGACTGAAATCGCAGAAGGCGTTACCTCACTGAAAGTCGGTGATCGTGCCAGTGTGGCATGGTTTTTCCGTGGCTGCGGTCATTGTGAATACTGTAACAGCGGCAAAGAAACGTTCTGCCGTGAAGTTAAAAATGCCGGTTATACTGTGGACGGCGGTATGGCGGAAGAATGCATTGTCACCGCAGATTATGCGGTAAAAGTGCCGGATGGTCTGGATTCAGCAGCGGCGAGCAGTATTACCTGCGCCGGTGTTACCACCTATAAAGCGATTAAAGTGTCCGGCATCAAACCGGGCCAGTGGCTGGCGATTTACGGTCTCGGCGGATTAGGCAACCTGGCGCTGCAATATGCTAAAAACGTCTTTAATGCCAAAGTGATCGCTATTGACGTCAATGATAAACAACTGGCACTGGCAAAAGAGATGGGGGCTGATCTTACCCTGAATCCGAAAACGGATAATGTCGATGAGATCATTCAGAAAGACCTCGGTGGCGCGCATGCGGCAGTCGTCACCGCAGTAGCCAAATCCGCCTTTAACTCAGCGGTCGGCAGCGTCCGTGCGGCGGGGCGTGTTGTGGCGGTCGGTCTGCCGGTTGAAACCATGGATCTGAGCATTCCGCGTCTGGTACTGGACGGTATCGAGGTTGTCGGTTCACTGGTGGGTACCCGTGAAGATCTGAAAGAAGCATTCTGCTTTGGTGCCGAAGGCAAAGTGGTACCGAAAGTGGCAATGCGTCCGCTTGAAGATATCAATGCCATCTTTGAAGAGATGGAGCAGGGCAAATTTACCGGCCGTATGGTAATTGATTTTAAACATAAAAAATAATATTCATGTCCGTTATCTGCACTATGGTTCAGCCGCCTTTACAGGGCGGCTTTTTTCATGAAGTAACAGATTTATCCTCTAAAATCAGGCCGTCAGATACAGGATAATAGATATTATATAAGTGATAATATGATAGTAAATGGATTATTATCTTCGATAATGTCAGGATAAATAAATGGCTAAAATTTACTGGAATTTTGTTGATAAAGTTGTCTATATTAATCTTAAAGAAAGAACAGACCGCCGGGAAAGTATTGAGTTTCAGTTAAGTAGTCAGGGTGTGCCACCTGAAAAAATCATACGTTTTGATGCAGTCAAAAATGATGATGGTGCATTGGGATGTACGCTTTCTCATATTGGTGTCATGACAATGGCGGAGGAAAATAAATGGAACAATGTTCTTGTTCTGGAAGATGATATGATTTTTAATGATGATAATGAATCTCAGGAAAGGATAAATTATTTTTCAGCAGTCTGATGAGCACATCCTGGGATGCAGGCTTATTATCAGGAAGTTACTTCAAAATAAGTCAGGAACATAATTGTTTTTATCGCCTTTATTTTTCATATTTAGCGAATAGTTATATCGTCAATCAGCACTATTACAGTACGCTGCGAAGTAGTTTTCTGAGGTCAGAAGAAAAACTGAGAAGTGGTGTACACAGAGATCTGTATTGCCTGGATTTTTCTGGAATACCTTGATGGAAAAAGACAATTGGTATGCTATTTATCCATGTGCAGGTTATCAGTCAGTGTGTATGAGTGATATCGAACATGCAGTAACAGACAGAAGACATTATTTTATGCGAAAAATGGATTAATTAGTGACAGATGTAAAATATTCCCCTATTTCAAAAATAGGGGAGGTATATCAGCCTAATAATCCAAAGGTTGAATTTGGTGTGAAGCTGTTTAACACACGAACATAATGCTTACGCTGATACTCGGTAAACTCACCGGTACGGTTCAGAGTAAAAATAATCAGACGGTTATTGTTCGGGTTGGTATCTTTGTGGTAAGGCAGTTTAATCATAGACTGCACCTGTTGCAGCCGCTCACCTTCTTTCAGATAACTGTTGGCAATCTGCACTACCTTCATTTTCATCGGCCCCAGTTCATGGGTGATCATTTTTCCCTCTTCCTGGAAACCGGGTAAATCACGGGTAAAATTCGTGACTTCATTTTCACAAAATTCCTCAACCGTTTCATCCTGATCCAAAAATGCACGGTGAACAATAATATTATATTCATTCAGCGTAGGATCACGATAAATCAGAATGTTGATAGTATTATCAAGGTCAGGTGTTGATGTAATAAAACTGCCCTCAGGAATAATGTACTCGTTATTCTTACTCATAAATAATCATCCTCAAAAATATATAATTACTGATTTTCCTGATAAATTTTGATTTCAACACGGCGGTTTTGTTCTCTGCCATCCTGAGAATCATTATCTGCAATCGGATTTTGGGCACCTAAGCCTCTGGTAACAAAGTGGCTATCCGGAAATCCGGTGGATTTCTGTAACCAGTGCCTTACCTGTTCGGCACGGTTCAGCGATAAGTTAATATTGGTTTTATCACTGCCGGTATTGTCGGTATAACCTTCAATCAAAATTGTTATATCCGGATTTTGTTTAATAAATGTCAATACCGGCATCAGATATTCCGTATTTTCTTCCTTTAACTGAGAGCTGCCGATATCAAAAACAATATTTTTATCATGTGCCACATAGAGCGGGCTACGGGAAAACTCTGTAATTGATTTATCCAGTTTACTGATAAATATATCGGATGGTGTCAGTTCGATGATAAAGAAATAGGGCTTATCATGATGTGAAATAGCATCAGACAGACTTTTCATCTGCTGAATAATAGTAAAACGCTGCTGTAATGCATTGGGTGCGGTTGCATCAAATTCAGCGACCAGACGATTAACGATGGCATTACGCTGAATATTAAAATCCAGTGACCAGAGCAGACTGCCTGTGATTGCACCGGCAATCAGTACCGGAATAAGCAGTAATGAGTAACGTACTTTCTGATAAGGAACCGGTGTCATTTCAGCCGATTGTTTTCTTATCTGCGGTGGTGGTTCACCGGTATTAACCGGTAATGGCGGAAGCGTGAGATATGACGATATCCGCGGCAGCAACGTAAATTTTTTCTGGATCCAGCGGGACCAGGCACCGTGGCGGGTCGGGCCGTTTCCGTAATCAGAAAACATCAGATTGGTAAAACTGAGCACGCTCTCCGAAAACAGGGATTCTATTTCTGTCATCAGACCGGCTTCGTCCAGCCAGTTCAGTGTGGACAGTGCCAGTGCATTACGGTGTTGTGAGGCAATCGCGTGAGATTGCAGGTAAACCGTATTCAGTTCTTTGCGCAGCGCCGTTATTTCATCACGGAACGGCCGGGATGTTGTATCATAAAGATTAAATTTTCCGACCCAGATAGCGTTATCCGGGTCATGAGCAAGCCGCTGGTTGCTCAGGCGTGAATAAATAATTAAGGTACAGGGTATTTCCTGTTCAAACTGGTTTCGGGAAAACGAATTTTTCCAGCCCTGCAATTTATTCAGCAAAAGGATATCGGAATCATTGCCGTCCGGTAATATCGGGAAGATGGCACTGATCTGGTAATGACGGTGTTTCTGACGGATTGCCGTAACCTGTTTATGAATATCATCCGGTTTGTTTATCAGCATCCAGATAATCCGGTTATCAAACCGGAGAGTGTCATCCTCATCCTGCCGGCTGAACCAGGTTCTGGCATAAGGCCCGAGAATAAAGACAATTTCCGGTGCTGTCAGACGATCCGTTTCACCGTCATCCTGCACAACCACCTCTGAATGTTCCCTGATACGGACAGCAGAAATAACAGCAATGATAAAAAGCGAAATACATAACCCGCTCAGCCAGATAAACAGATGTGCTTTATCATAAACAGCCAGCCCGGCCTGGGTGAGGACAAGGAGACTGAATAAAATAATCAGCCATTTTTTTACAGCGGCAAAATTTTTCATTTAAATCAGGGTATCCAGTGTGTCACGAATATAGAGCCAGATAAAAATCAGAATCGATATCAGGCAAAGGATCTCTGCGGAAAAAATAAGCGGCATATTGACTGTCCGGTAACTCACCGGTGCCGGATATTCCGCGGGTTTGAGTATTTCCGGTGCCGGGGGGGGCACGGGATCAGCCACAGGCGGCAGCGGCAGCCGTTTTTCAAACAGCGGAATCACCGGTTTCAGTATGGTTTTGTATTCCGGTAATCCGGACAGCCGCAGCGTCATCTGATACGCAGGTAAAAAAATGGCATTACGTTTTACCGATGAAAAGAATGTCAGCTGTTCTGTAATATCAAAAGGTTCGCGGTCAAACCCGTAGAAATAATTTTCCAGTAAATAAGGTGCCCAGGAAAGCTGCTGGCTGTCTGTGTATTTCAGGATGATTTTATCCAGATAAATACAGAGCAGCCGGCAGAAATTTTCAGAGTGCTCAAAATAAGGATCCTCCAGTTCCAGACAATCACGGAACTGCTGAACAGACGTCGATAAGTTCAGTTGCAACTCTGATAAAGAAGGAATAATTGCCTCCAAATCAATAAGTGCATCAATACACATTATCTTATTAAAGACATCCTGACTGTTTACCATACCTTCTCCACTGTTTCTCCCCAGCCACAGTCCGTAAAGAAGGGAGCCAGCCGGAGTTTTTTAGGAATAAGATGAGATTTATCTTTCAGCTTTATTTCAAACTGATAAATGTTTTTATTATTAACGGATTCCTGTTCCGCAAATTCTGCGGTTGTCAGACGTTGCATGGCAATAAGTTGGTTATCTTCGCTGAATACACCCAATGACCAGTAATCAATACTATCGTCATTAGCCGTTAATTCGGATTTATTGATGTCAACCGTCTTGTAATAATCACTGTATAACTGAGATATCCATACATCCCGTGATGCCGGCATATGCTCAAAATAGGTAGGCTTGGTATTACTCAGCAGTGCTTTGTCCACCAGTTGTTCACTAAAAAATATCCCGGTCAGATATTCATACTCTTCCAGTGTCCGTTCTGTACCTAAGCAATATATTCCCAGGTTAATATCATCAGACTCCTGAATACCTAATAGCTGACGAACCCGGCCTTTTGATATTTTATCCCGTTCAACCCAGCTTTTTTCAACGACTTTTTTTTCTTTTTTCTCCGTTGTATGATCTCCCCAGATTCTGTCACAACCAGTACGGGTGTAAAAATGATACAGAAATATCTTATTGGGATAGATGACATCATAACCGTGGGTAAATGCTCTTGCAGACATCGATATCTCTTCCCCCAGAAAAAAGATCTGTGGGTCATTGGGAACATCAAGTACAAACTGACCTGCGGAAAAAATAAAACCACCGGCTAAAAAACATCCCCGGGTATGTTGTTCCGGATCAAGAAGAGAAACCGGGATAAATGAAGGGATATCAATGTCATTAAAATGATTAAATACCATTCTGGCAACGGCCTGATGGAGTTCTTCTTCTTTGTCTTCTGTTGCCGGGGTATAGCCCGGCGGATAGCCGGAAATAATCGGTTTTCTGAAATCGTTTTTCAGGGACAGATAGTATTCAATGAGTTCACTATCCCAATCCGGAATAAAACGGCAGTGAGAGTCTATCTGAAGAAAATAATCTTCATCAGTATAGTATTGTTCACAGCAATGTCTGGCCCAGCACGCACCTTTCGCCTGATAATATTGCACAAAATGAATATTTAGCGTTGCTCCCAGGTAGCTAAGGCGTATAACATCCGGGTTGTTTTCAGAATATTCCTTTTCTGTTGCACCCATATCAGTAAAAACAGAAAAGTCAGGTTTTTCATCCTGCCAGCACACAGAAATAAATAATTTTTCCGGGCTGGCAGAATGTTCAACCATATTCTTTAATGTCGGAATTAATTCTGAATCCCGGTAACTGGCTATACTGATAAAGATCGTATTTTTCATCATGCGTTTCTGTTATTTAACATCCAGGGTAATGATAGCGGATGCTCTGAATTCCCCCGGTGCCGGGTACGGTGTCCCATCCTGCTTTTTGAGTTCTGCCTGCCATCCGAAATTGGCTTTCTGTCCGCTTTTTAAACCAGTTTGACTTATTTTCGTTGAGTTATCGACCATTACAGGACTGCCCTTGTCATCTGTTATTGCTATGAACAAAGATTCTTCATTATTTTTACTGTCCCGGACTTTAATATATCTTCCGCCATTTATTGTACTATCAGCCTTTATTGAAGCGATGACACCATAAGAGCCATAATCTGTTTTGCATTCTATACCAAACTGCAATGGCTTTTTCACTCCCTGCCGGACTTCGGCAGCAACGACAGTACCAAAATCGACAGGTGACGGAGAATCGACTTTACATACGGGGGTACTGACAATCTGAACAGGATTCATGTAGTAAGTTGAAACAGCATTATTCTCAATGTTATTACTGCCAACTTCTCCGGCACTGAATAATAAGGCCTGCAGGGGATAGCTTGTATTAAGGTCGACGTTCCCTAATTTATAGAATGAGGCAATAAAGATCCCCTGCGGTGCTATGAAACGACTACCACCTCCCTCCTGTTCATCTGCAGTGTATTTTATATTGTATCTTGGTAACGCACCGGTAGGGCCGCCGGACGGTGCGGATGTCGTAAATTTTACGCCGATACCGTCGATTTTTGTTTTGTACATACCATCATAGTTAGGGTCGATATCAGGTACGATAATCGGACGATTCCCGATAAGAGTGGTAGAGTCACAGAAGTAGTGAACCGGCTGACTCAGCGCTGTAGATCTTATTTGCGCGATAGGTGTAGTCGAGCTAATCGGGGCATCAGCCCGTAATTCAATTACTGTAGCCGGCGTCTCCAATTTTTCGGTCTGATAGTTAGGTGGTTCTACAGCTGTACATACCGCAGCCAGCGCATTACCTGATATTCCCAGTGCGGTCAGCGCCGCCAGTAATTTTATTTTCATGACATATCCTTATTGATATCCAAAACAGCGAGCATGTCAGCAGGGAATAATTTACTGAGCTGAAGGAAATTTTTTCCCGCCGCTTCTTCGGCATATCTCAGCAGTAAAATAATCGGGTTACCGGGTTCGGTTTGCTGAAACCATGCACGCGCTTCACGGATCCTTTCGAGGGCATCCTGCCGGGTGTTAATGACTTTGTCACGATAGACAACCCGTTCGGTTGTCACTGTTGTGGTGTCGCCGTCAATCACCGTTTCTGTCGTGCTGCTGACAGAATCCGCTGACTGACTGCGGGTTTCATCCGCCGGGTCATCACCGGCAAACACTAATTCAGAGGTTAAATCGGCATCTTCAGCAGGAGAAACGCCTGCTGCCGGTTTTTTGCCGTTAGCCGTTAAATCTTTATTAAATAAAGAGAGCAGCTGAGTCAGGGCCGGAAGAGCCGGTGTTTCATTTTCCAGTGTTTCACGGGTCAGCTTTTTAATGGCGTCCACAATCAGCGCCGCATTATTCAGGGAAGCCAGTGTTTTATCACCGTTCAGACGCCATTCATTCAGAATTCCGGTGACACTCTCTTCCGCGAGGGCATTTTCTTCCTTCGGGATGGCAAAAGCGCGTTCAACGTCTTTGACCGTCAGTTGCAGTCCGTTAATTTTCGGCAGTGTCATCTGACGGAAATCCAGCATAAAGCCGTCAGTATCTTCCAGTTCAGAAATGGCATTTGCCCGCATAAACGGCTCAAATTCCCCTTCATCATACAGTTGAGGATGAATTTCATTCGGGAAGTCTTTCAGCAACTGATAAAGTGCGATCAGTCCTTCTTCCAGAGCAAACAGGCCAATCTGGCGGCTGCGGGAACGGATTAACAGAATAATCAGGCGGATATGCTTGCTTTTTTTCAGCAGTGTCAGACAGTCGCTTTCAATTTCACGCCAGTTAACCGGTTCTGTTGTTTCAACAAAATCACCGTATTCCGCACCCATTTTAGGTGCCATTTTTGACTGTAACGTAATGTATAACGGGTCATATTCGATACTTTCGCCGCAGACGAACTTCCCTTCCAGCGGTGTCAGGATCTCAGTGTAAAAATCAGACTGAAAAGTAGAATGCAGTTCTTCGCTCACGGTTATTATTCCATTATCTGTTAAGCAAGGTGATTCAGTTCAGGTGAGTTTCAGGATCAAAACTCATGCCGGATATCGGCTCGTCCTGTTTCTCCCGCGGCAGCCAGGCGGCGTAACCCAGCTGATGACTGCCGTCGAGATTGGCTTTCGGCACCGCATCCGGGGCCAGCACCAGCTGTACATCCCAGGCGTATTCAAAGCCAACAAAACTGCGGACCCACTCTTTAAGAATCGGCAGATCCTCTCCCCACAAACTGAAGCGCATATATTGTTCCAGTGTTAACGGCCCCAGAATCAGACTGAACTTATGCTGTCTGTCCTGGACGGTATTGCCGAGAATGGCACCTTCCGATAACAGTAATGAGGAATTCAGATCCCCCATCCGGGTCTGATCGGCGGTTTCGAGAAAAATCCACTGTTTGGTGAATTCCCGCAGTTCTACCCGGATACCAAAATAATATTCCAGCGCACCGGTCAGTCCTTCCGGATTCCGCGCCTCACGGATCAGGTGAGACGCAGAAGACAGGCGGGCATGTGTCGGCAGCACGGAGTGGCAGATTTCATCCGGCACCAGGCCGATAAGTGCGCCGATATAAAAAGAGAACCGCTCATCATCTTTGCGGTCGAGTGTGGCAACATCCTGTGAAACAAACCAGTTCCGGTAAAACAGTGACAGCGCGCGATGATGAAAGATATTGACAAAATCGCGCAGCAGCGTGTCCTGATGCTCCAGGCGGATAAAAGCCTGTTCGGTAAAATTGACCGGCATCGCACCCTGCGGTCCCCAGATCCCCAGACTGTAGAGATCGATGTGACACAAATTACCGTCGTGAGAGATATCCGCTATTTCACGCGGTGCAAAAACCATATTCGGTGTCTGTCCCAGCCGGTAAGGTTCCTGCTGGGGACGTGACGCCGTCCCGATAGGCGGCATATCGGGATATTTTGCCGCGACCGCACGCATCAGGCTGATAAAGCCGCTTTTCCACGGCTCGTTTTCGTCATACCAGTGCGACAGATCGCTTAACATATTGTGATGCAGATGGCTCATTATAAAATCCCGCGCTTGCCCGGCCGTGGTGTCCATTTGGCCACCAGGCCGCGCTGCATTGAGTGCAGTTCTGTCTCGGTAAAGACGTTAACTGCCGCATGGCGCGATAAGTAGTTTTCCATCACTAACCCGAATAAATAAGGGCTTAATCCGGAAAACCCGACTTCATCCACAGTCAGAATACATTGAACACCCCGGCCATAGACCAGTAATTCGTTGCCGGGCAGCCGGCGGATAACCGGTTTGGTTTTACTGCCGACCAGGCTGTCGATTTGTGTCATGGATTCCTGATCAGCCGGACTGACAAACAGGCGCAGCAGATTACGCAGGGATTCACCGCCCCGGTTGTGATCCATATCGTGCAGCGGCAGATAGTTAAAGCTGAGCTGACGGATAAGCCGCCAGGCAGATTCACCACGGGCAAACGGCGGATGCGGCGGGCTTGGCTGTGACAGGAAATTGGCGCCGTACACCGGGACGGAATCTGACAGTGTCAAATCATAGTCATTGCTCCGGTCGATCAGGCGGGGCAGGTCACGGTTAGTGACGAGCGCTTCCACCGAGAGATAACGGATATCATCATCAAACGGGGCTTCCTGCTGATCGACCAGGGAGATAAAGACTTCCGTGCCGATATACGGCGTCAGTGTTTCATATTTACGGCGTGCGCTGCCGCTGGCGCGGGTTTCCCGGCGCAGCGAGAAATAGCGGCCGAAGTTTCCGGAGTCACTGTGGCGTGTCTGATAAATCGGGTTGAAAACCACCTCGCTGCTGTTCTCTGCCTGTTGTCCCATCACCCTGTTGACGGAAAAGACTTCATAATCCAGCGGCCGGCTGCGATCCGGTACCACATGGAAATCATTCAGCGCACGGTTAATTTCGATTTTATCGATCCGTTTCGGGAACAGGTTAATGACCGGTGTGCAAAACAGCAGAAAACGGTCTTTATCAATGTGACTGATAAGATCCTGAGGAAAACGATCCAGCAGAATGATAATTTCCGCTTCGTTGGTGTCATTTTTGCGCAATGCCTCACGCAGATGATTGAGCGTGAAGAAATAAAAGCGCTGGCGGCAGGCAAAATATTCCTGAACCAGATTATGACCGTGGAACATATTCCACTGAACCGGCAATAATGCCTGATCCGGCTGTAAACCTTCGAAAGAAACACCGCCCTTAACAATCGTGGTATCTTTTTTCTCGCTGCCGCCGGTGCGGACAATCATGGCGACATAATGTGCATGGATCAGTTCAAAAATATGAGAAACAACGCGCTCATCACCATCGATATAAAATGGCAGTTTGTCGAGGTTTTCCAGCTGAGAGAACAGGTTGTCACCATCGAGTTTCAGTTTGATCCGCAGTGCGCCTTTCAGGCGTGAATACGATATCCGGTATTTTTCCAGGCTGGAAATATCCGGCGGAATTGAGGTCAGCCGGACATCTTCAATTTCAACCGGCCATAATGTCATATCCTGACTGCTGCGGAACTCACAGCGAGACTGCTCGCCCGGTAATAAACGGGTAAACATCTGGCTGTTCTTCGGAACGTGATAGCCGTTTGACAAATCCCCTTCTTTGGTATTGGGATGCAGCTGTATCACACCCATTGACGGAGTCTGGGCATTATAATTGGGGTAAATGACATCCAGAAAACGCTGGGTAAATTTCGGGAATTCTGCATCCAGTTTTACCTGGGAGCGTGCCGAAATAAAACAGAAGGCTTCAATCAGCCGTTCGACATAAGGATCAGCGACTTCAATACCATTCATGCCCAGACGACCGGCAATTTTCGGATGTTTCTCCGCAAATTCACCGGACATTTCTTTCATAAACGTAAGTTCCCGATTGTAAAAATCAAGAAATTTCTGATCCACGGATATACCTCTGAAAAGAAATGAGTTATGAAGGCAGTACCTGCCTTACAAAAATTATAAAAGATAAATATAAAAAACGCTGAATAAACCTCTGTTAAAAATAAATGCCATGCGCTCATACCGATATCGGATAAGTCTGTATTACCGTGTTATTACCGTAGTTACAAAGTAATAATGTAATTATTTTTTTTAAGTAAAAAGGCGTGAACATTAAATGATTAAAATGTGAAAATAAAATATTCATCGTTATTTTCATATCGTACCGCATTTTGTTACGTTTTGAAAATTAATGTCGGGTGATTGGGTTTCCAGTATTTATACGTATTGATAATTGTATTTTTAATTAAGATTAATCACGTATTTATTAGTATTTTTACGGTAGGAAGGAAACGTTCGTAATTACGCGGTCTTGTGTTTTTAGGCATTTGATTTTTGTTATTAAACACGATATGTTCATGCTTGTTATGAATGATTTTTTGTTTTTTATATTTTTTATTTGATTGATTTGTAAGTATTTTTATCAGTTATTGAAATAAGGCGTGGCGTAGTGCCGGCTATGTCTTAAGAATTATCCAAATTCATAAATTTATGTATGCTTATAGTTGTGTTTTCTTCTTCTGCGTAATAGTCTTCGTTCAAAAGACGCGAAGTGAACCTCAGGATAGTGTAGTGCATATAATGACAGATTTTGATTGTACAGGCTTAACCCGGGAATAAACTTAAGCAAAAATCTTATTGCTAAATGTCAATATCTGTTTTTATGATGTAGAAGCGTTTCTTATGTTTGCAGAAACGAACACTCTTATGTTTATGAATATACCATTCTCTGTGAATCTGATTATTTGTGCAGATTATTGAATGTCGCATTCAGAACATAACGTGTTTAAAAAATCGTACACCTGTTAAAGGTGGATTATTAGTATAAACAACACTTGATTAGGTAATAATTGTGGCTTTCAGCAGACAGAGTTTATTCGGCAAACTCGATACGACATTATTCCGGAGTATCGAAAGTGCAACGACATTATGTAAATTAAAAGGTAACCCATATGTTGAGCTTGTCCATTGGATGGTTCAGCTGTGGCAACAGGAACAGAGTGACCTCAGACAAATTGTCCGTCACTTTCAACTCGATATCCAGTTAATGGAAAAAGGAATGGAACAGGCATTGCTGCGGTTACCGACAGGTGCCAGCTCAATTTCTGATTTCTCCTATCATATTGAAATGGCCATTGAACGTGCGTGGGTGTGTGCGAGTCTGGAATATTCAGAAAGCGCCATCCGCAGCGGTCATTTATTGCTCGCCTGCCTGACAACCACTGAGTTGCGCCGGGCGTTATCCGCTATTTCACCGGTGTTTGACAAGATCCCGCTGGATATCCTGGCGTCGGATCTGGCTTTTATTACCAAAGATTCACCGGAAGCAGAGCAGAATGCCACGGATAACAGTGACCTCGGCGGCAAAAACAGCCTGCCGGGTGAAGCCAGCAATGCGATGGCCGGTGAACAGGGTAAAGCAACCCTGGCGCAGTACACCACTGACCTGACAGCGCTGGCCCGTGAAGGCAAAATTGACCCGGTTATCGGCCGTGAGCAGGAAATCAATACGATGATTGATATCCTGCTGCGCCGCCGTCAGAACAACCCGTTACTGACCGGTGAAGCCGGGGTAGGTAAAACAGCACTGGTGGAAGGGATGGCGCTGGCTATTGCATCCGGTAATGTTCCGCCGCCGCTGGTGAAAGTCCGTCTTCTGAACCTGGATGTTGTTGCACTCTCTGCGGGTGCCAGCATGAAAGGTGAGTTTGAGTCCCGCCTGAAATCAGTGCTGGAAGAAGCGGTTGCTTCCCCGGATCCGGTCATTCTGTTTGTGGACGAAGTCCATACACTGGTCGGTGCGGGCGGTAACAGCGGAACCGGCGATGCGGCAAACTTATTAAAACCGGCTCTGGCGCGCGGCAAACTGAGAACTATCGGTGCCACCACCTGGAGTGAGTTTAAACGTCATATTGAGAAAGACCCTGCACTGACCCGTCGTTTTCAGGTTTTACAGGTTGACGAGCCGTCGGAAGAGAAGAGCGTCGCGATGTTACGCGGCCTGGTGCCGATGCTGGAAAAACATCACAGCGTCTGGATCATGGAAGAGGCACTTCAGTCAGCGGTGCGTTTATCTCACCGTTATATTCCTGCACGCCAGTTGCCGGATAAAGCGATCAGCCTGCTGGATACCGCCTGTGCCCGTGTTGCGGTTGCCCAGAATATCCCGCCGAAGGATTTGCAGGAACTGCAATATAAAACGCAGACAGCATCATCTGAGTTATCACTGGCAGAAAAAGCACTGAATTTCGGCCGTGAAGACAGCGATACGCTGAATGCGTTACAGAATGATATTAAAACACAGACAGCACTGGCGGAAGAAATGGAAGCCCGCTGGCTGAAAGAGAAAACAACGGTTGCGGCGATTGTTGAGGTTCGCAGTCAGATTCAGGCCTTAATCAGCGGTGAAAAACCGGCTGATGTTCCTGTACCGGTAGTCGGTGAATCACACGCAACCGCAGCGGAAAACGGTGATGTTGCCGTGGCTGACGCTGAAGCCGTGGTACTCAGTGATAAAGAACAGCTGGCTGAGCTGCAAAAGCAACTGACTGAGCTGGAAAAAGAGCTTGAAACAATCCGTCTGAATCTGCGTGAAGATGCCGTTATTCAGGCAGAAGTTAACGCCGCGGTTGTGGCAGCGATTGTTGCGGACTGGACCGGGATCCCGGTCGGCCGGATGATGAAAGATGAACTGAATGCCGTTCTGGAATTACCAAATCACCTGGCAGAGCGTGTTATCGGGCAGCAGCATGCGCTGGATATCATCAGTGAGTCTATCCAGACCTCACGTGCCGGGCTGGCGGATCCGCGTAAACCTATCGGCGTCTTTATGCTGGTCGGGCCGTCCGGTGTCGGTAAAACCGAAACTGCGCTGGCCATTGCCGAGCAGCTGTATGGCGGTGAGCAAAACGTTATCACCATCAACATGAGTGAATATCAGGAAGCTCACACGGTATCGTCTCTGAAGGGTTCTCCTCCGGGCTATGTCGGTTATGGTGAGGGCGGTGTGCTGACAGAAGCTGTCCGCAGAAAACCGTACAGCGTTGTATTGCTGGATGAAGTGGAAAAAGCGCACCCGGATGTTCACGAACTGTTCTTCCAGGTCTTTGATAAAGGCCGCATGGAAGATGGTGAAGGGCGTGTGATTGACTTCAAAAACACCATCATTTTACTGACCAGTAATGCCGGCAGTGACCTGATTTCAAGTCTGAGTGCAGACCCGGATACGACTCCGGATCTGGACGGTATGCGTACCGCACTGCAGCCGGAACTGCTGAAAGTGTTCCCGGCAGCGTTCCTCGGACGTCTGAGTGTCGTGCCGTACTATCCGTTACAGGATGAATCGCTGGGCCGGATTGTCCGTATCCATCTGGATCGTGTCGGTCAGCGTCTGTCTGCACAGCACAATGCTGCATTTGAATATGGCGATGATGTGGTGAACTCAATTATCAGCCAGTGTTCTGTAGCTGAAACCGGTGCACGAATTCTTATTCGTTTCATCGAACAAAATATTTTACCAAAAATCGGTTTACATATTTTAAACCGGAACACGGAATCTGCAATTCAGAAGGTCATCCTGAGTTGCGATAATCAAAATGGATTTACCGTCACCTCTGAATAAGACACGGTAACCGTTTAATGGAAGGCAGTGAAGTATATAAATCATATATTAAGGATATAGATATGAACAAAATGAAGTTAGCATTATTAGTTGCTGGTTCTTTAGTTGCCGGTGCAAGCACCTCCGCTTTTGCAGAAGGTCAGGGAACAGTAACATTCACAGGTAAACTGATTACAGAAACCTGTGAAATTGTAGGTGATAAGGATCAGACGGTTGCCCTGGATGCTGTTTCTATCAAAACACTGGATGCCAGCGGTAAAGAAGGTGGTTTTAAAGCCTTCAATATCACTGTTAAGTGCCCGGTTCAGGCTAACCCGGCAGAATTCAACGAAGTCGGTATCCACTTTGAACCTGTCGGCAGCACAACGCCTTGGGATCCTGCAACAGGTAACCTGAAAAACAATACACAGGGCGGCGCTGAAAATGTGCAGATTAAAATCTACAATACCAACGATGGTGTTCAGAGTCATGCCAAGATTGGTGACGTAAGTAAATGGCTGCCGGGTTCTACGGGCGAACATATATTTAATTATGCAGGTGGTTACTACGCCAGCGGTGCAACCACTGCAGGGGATGTATCTGCTAAAGTTATGTACACTCTGGTTTATAAGTAATAGATGTATAAACAGAGCCATTACTGGCTCTGTTTTTTAATTATCTGAGGTTATTATGTTGGTTAAATTACTAAAGATGTTACTGACTGCAGCTCTCTTTTCCGGTTTTACCGGGGTGGCTCATAGTGCGGTTATTGTAGAAGGAACCCGTATTATATTTGATGGCGGAAAAAAAGAGCAGGTTGTCAGAATTAATAACAGAGACTTATCCAAGCCGGCACTTATTCAGGTATGGGCTGACGATGGTGTTGATGTTAATAATATTAACAATCCTGGTTTACCCTTCGTTATTACACCACCGTTAGTACGAATCGAACCGGGAAAAGGGCAGAGTATCCGGGTTATTTATAATGGTAAAACACTGCCTCAGGATAAAGAGTCGGTCTATTACTTTAATGTTATGGAAATTCCGGCTGAAAGTGAAGACACTAAAAATCTTACACAGCGATTAGATATTGCATTCAAAACAAGAATTAAACTTTTTTACCGACCGGAAGCTTTGCGTAAAGAGTCCTCTGTTTCTTATCTTGATAAATTGAAATGGAGTGTCATTAATATTCCCGGGAAAGGAACAGGATTAAAAGTAGAAAATCCATCCCCGTATTATATTTCAGTTTCCGGTATAAAAGCAAAGATCAACGGAAAAGAAACTGAATTAGACGGTGACATGATTGCTCCCGGGTCTTCAGCTGTTTATTCTCAAAATGAGGGTTCACAGATACTGAATGGAAATATAACGGATTTTACTTATGCAATTTTAAATGATTATGGTGCGCAAGTTGTAACAAAAGTTACTAAATCAGGTTCAGGTTTTGCCACCGTAAAATAAAACCGTTTAGTTTTAAAAGGATTTTATCAGGCAGTTAACAAGGAGTGTAACTGCCAATAACAGGGGTATTAGTATGAGACAACATCAATGGAGATTAATGCTCTGTTCTTTCTTATTTCCTGCCGTATCATTTGGCAATACTGCGTTATTGGCGGATGAAAATAATAGTTTTGATAATAAAGTAGAGTATAATTCCGATTTTATTCAGGGACTGAATATTGACGTATCTGACTATAGTTATGGTAATCCGGTCCCGGAAGGAACCTATACAGTTGATGTTATTCTCAATGATAATAACCGCGGGAAACGCAGCATTCTTTTCAAGAATATCACCAATAATAAACGGGCTGATGCGTGTTTTACCCCAGAGCAGATAGAAGCGCTGGGGATTATTCCGGACAGCCGTCTGGGTAGTCAGCCGGATGAAAATCAAAATAATGTCAGTGACGGCAGTACTTGCCATCCACTGTCTTATTATGTCCGCTATGCAAAAGATTATTATAATACCGCAGATTTATCATTAAATATCACAGTTCCGCAGGCCAGTTTGTCACAACAGTATTCAGATTATATTGACCCGTCCCGCTGGGATGAAGGGGTTACCACACTGTTTGTTGATTATAACCTGAACAGCTATCTGTCCAATAATAAAGTAGGTAATAGTAAGGATACTTATTACAATACCAATATTAACTGGACGGCAGGTTTTAACTATCAGGGATGGCGCTTCCGGAACCGCAGTAACTCGGTATGGTCAAAAAATGACAGCTTCAGTAATAAGAATATTCAGCTCTATGCCGAAACCGATATTACCCCCTGGAAAAGCCGTTTAACACTGGGGGAAACGTTCACCAATGGCCGTATTTTTGATTCCTACGGAATCAGAGGTGCGATAGTCGGTACTAATACCCGAATGCAGCCGGATTCTCTCAATAACTTTACGCCTATTATCAGCGGTATTGCAGACAGTAATGCCCGGGTTTTAATTCGTCAGAATAATTACACTATTTATGAAACAACAGTAACGCCGGGGCCATTTGAAATTAAAAACTATGGTGCAGTGGGGACTAACGGAACATTGCAGATGGTTATTATTGAAGCTGACGGCAGTGAAAAAGTCCGGGATATTGTTTTCTCCGCGCCGCCGATGATGCTACATCCGGATACCATACAATACTCACTCTCTGTAGGGGAATTACGCGATAATTCGTCCAGCAGTTCACCTGTGGTGGCAGAAGGTGAATTCCTGCAGGGGATCAATAACTTTTTAACCTGGTATACAGGTTTCCAGTTATCAGAAAACTATAAAGCTGTGGCTATCGGTAATGCACTGAATACCCCGCTTGGCGGGATTTCAGTCGATATGACACACGCCCGCAGTGATCTGAAAGATGAATCTCAGTCAGGTGAGTCTTTCCGTATCAGTTACAGTCGTTTGTTTGAAGATACAGATACTAACCTTATTGTATCCAGCTACCGTTACTCAAATGATGGTTATCTTAATTTCCGTGATGCGACAATGATCCGCGATCGCGGGGAAAACTATGATGACCAGAAACGGGATGACGAGGGCAGGTTAATTAATAATTATTTTGGAGTCAGAGCCAAAAACCAATACTCAATTAACCTGAATCAGCGTTTATGGGGTAACAGCTCAGTGTCTGTGATGGGTAACTACTACGATTACTGGACAGATCGTTCGCCGTCATCACAGTGGAGTGTTTCTTATCAGCAAAGCCTGAACTATTTCTCCTATAGTCTGGCCTATCAGCGCGCTAAGACCGGTGCAAACAGTTATGACGACACCTATATGGTTAATGTCAATATTCCGTTCAACAGAGGAATTGACTACCAGCCGTTGTTCAGCAGTTTGTCGTTAATGACAACCCGCAATGCGGATGGTAATACGGCGTTCCAGACATCTGTTTCCGGCAGTCAGGGAGACCAGAGTGAGCTGAGTTATAATCTCGGTGCAACAGCGAATTCACATTCTGAGGCCAGTGATCGTCTGAACGGGTCGGCTAACTACCGGACATCCATCGGGAATTATGGCGTTACAGCATCGATGGATAACAAATCAAACCGTCAGGCCTCTGTGTCAGCCAACGGTAGTATTGTTGCCCATCCCGGCGGTGTAACGCTCGGACCGTCTGTAGGTACTTCAGCATTTGCCATTATTGAAGCGCAGGGTGCGGAAGGTACAACGGCGCTGAATGGCACCGGCAGTAAGGTGGATGGCAGAGGTTACGCCATTGTTCCTCACCTTACTCCATACAGAGAAAACCAGGTCGGGCTCGATGCGAGTAAAGCCGGACCGGATGTTGACCTGATAGATGACCAGGTTGTGGTGATTCCGCGTGATGGTTCAGCCATTGCTGTGAAAATTAAAACCAATGTCGGTAAACCTGTTGTCCTGATTGTGAGAGGCAGAGACGGTAACTTCCTGCCAATCGGAACCAATATTTATGGCGGTGACGGTGAATATCAGACCATTGTCGGTCAGGCCGGAATGGCCTACCTGCGGGGTTGGGATGGCAGCAGCGGTGCATTATCTGCTAAATCAGGTACTGTCGGTGAGTGTGTGATTAATCCGGAAGCGGCTATTGCACAGAAAATATCGGCTGCCGGTGACTCGGTGGTTCAGGTGGAGGTTAAATGTATTTAATCAATATATTCAAGAAATGCGGAATATCATTATTCTCCGGCGCAATATCTTTATTTACGCTTTTAGGAATATTTACATACGCCAACGCAGAAATTATATGTGATAATTGTCAAATGAACGTTGAGTTCAAGGGAATTTATCAACAGAATACATGTGATATTTCGGTTAATGGTGCATCGGCAAATGAAACAGTCGTATTACCGACAATTTCATACAAGACATTATCTTCACCGGGAAAGGAAGCCGGAGGTACCTTATTTACTGTTGCATTGAAAGATTGTCCGACGGAGGTTGAAGTAAATCTTTTTTTCAAAAGCTTTGCGGGTAATTTAAATCCTGTGACAGAAAATCTGATAAACAAAACAGGTGCCGGATCTGCAAAAAACATTGAACTTAGACTTCGTGATGCATCGTCAAAGCATATTGCGATTGATAATCCGGCATCAATGCAAGTATACGATATACCAAGTACGAATTCCTCGGTATCTAAGAATTATTACGTATCTTATTATGCCGGAGGAAACGCTGTATCTGCAGGTAATGTGGAAGCTAAAACAGTATTAGAAGTTATTTATAAATAGTCGTGATGTTTATATAAACATAATATGTTCACGAGAAGCGGAATTATCTCAGTTTATATTCAGTAATAATGTTTAATATGTAATAACGCCTTTACTCATCGGCCTGGTGTTAAATTTCTGGCTAATGAAAGCGGCTAATTTGAGTGAAGTAATATTAGTAATTTTACTAATCAAATTAAACAAAAAAAGAGAAACACGGTATGAGAATTAATAACGGTAGTGCTCAGAAGTTCATAGCAAGAAACCGCGCTCCCCGCGTGCAGATTGAATATGACGTCGAAATTTACGGTAGTGAGAAAAAAATAGAATTGCCATTCGTAATGGGTGTATTAGCTGATTTGTCCGGTAAACCACTGGAACCGCTTCCGCCGGTTACAGACAGAAAATTCCTGAGCATCGATATTGATAATTTCGATGATCGCATGAAGAGCATGAAGCCGCGTGTGGCTTTTGCTGTACCGAATACGTTAACCGGCGACGGTCAGCTGATGGTCGATATTACATTTGAAAGCATGGATGATTTTGCGCCGGATGCGATTGCCCGCAAAATCGAGCCACTGGCTGAGCTGCTGGAAGCACGCACTCAGTTAACTAACCTGCAAACCTACATGGATGGTAAGGCAGGGGCGGAAGGTCTGATCATGCAAATCCTGCAGGATAAAGAACTGCTGAAAACCCTGGCGTCTGCACCTAAGCGTGAAGACAAAGTTTCAGATCCGTCTCAGGACGATTAAGAATTGTAGGTGACAGAGATATGTTAGCTCAAAATACTCAGAAAAATGCCGGCGCAAAAACAACGCAGACGCATGAACAAAGTGATTTCAGCTCCCTGCTCGCACAGGAGTTTAAATCAAAAACTGAACAGTCCAAAACGGCGGTTCAGAATGCAGTGAAAACGCTGGCTGAACAAGCCCTGGCGAACTCTATTACGATTTCCTATGACGCGTATAAAAATATCGAGTCTATTATTGCGGAAATCGATCTGAAGATGTCAGAACAGATTAACCTGATTCTGCATCACAAAGAGTTCCAGCAGCTGGAAAGTGCATGGCGCGGCCTGCATTACCTGGTCAATAACACCGAAACCGACGAGAAACTGAAATTACGTTTCATGGATATCTCCAAGGATGAACTGCGCCGTAACATGAAACGCTATAAAGGCGTGGCATGGGATCAGAGCCCGCTGTTCAAACAGGTTTATGAAGAAGAATATGGCCAGTTAGGTGGCGAGCCGTACGGCTGCCTGGTTGCTGACTACTATTTCGATCATACTCCGCCGGATGTTGATCTGCTGGGGTCTATCGCGAAAGTCGCTGCGTCTGCACACGTACCGTTTATCACCGGTGCTTCTCCGTCTGTTATGCAGATGGATTCCTGGCAGGAGCTGTCCAACCCGCGTGACCTGACTAAAATCTTTACCCAGAACCTGGAATATGCAGCATGGAACTCACTGCGCCAGTCTGAGGATGCCCGTTATATCGGTCTGGCCATGCCGCGCTTCCTGGCGCGCCTGCCATACGGTATCCGTACCAACCCAGTTGACGAGTTTGATTTTGAAGAAACCACTGACGGTTCTGATCACAGCAAATATGCATGGTCAAACGCGGCATATGCCATGGCTGTGAATATCAACCGCTCATTCAAACATTTTGGCTGGTGTACGCTTATCCGCGGTGTGGAAAGTGGCGGTGTGGTGGAAAATCTGCCGTGCCATACTTTCCCGAGTGATGACGGCGGCGTGGACATGAAATGTCCGACAGAAATTGCGATTTCTGATCGCCGTGAAGCAGAACTGTCCAAAAATGGTTTCATTCCGTTAATTCACCGTAAAAACACAGACTATGCCGCGTTTATCGGCGCGCAGTCTCTGCAGAAACCTGCGGAATATTATGATCCGGATGCAACAGCTAACGCCAACCTGTCAGCACGTCTGCCATACATGTTTGCCTGCTCCCGTTTCGCGCATTATCTGAAATGTATCGTCCGTGACAAGATCGGTTCATTCAAAGAGCGTGATGATATGCAGAAATGGCTGAATGACTGGGTGATGAATTACGTTGACGGAGATCCGGCTAACTCTTCCCAGGAAACGAAAGCACGCCGTCCGCTGGCTGCCGCAGAAGTGGTGGTTGAGGATGTGGAAGGAAATCCGGGTTACTACCAGGCGAAATTCTTCCTGCGTCCGCACTTCCAGCTGGAAGGTCTGACTGTTTCTTTACGTATGGTCGCTAAATTACCGTCACTGAAAGGTGCAGCGTAATCGCGTCCTGAAACAATATTCCCCCGCTTCATAAAGGGAACAGCAGTTCATTGCCGGTGAGAACCATAAGGATATTAGGTCCGATACCCGGCATAACACAAGTGGTAACCACAGGGTGTGGTTACCTGTCAAAGCAATTTGATTAATGCATTAATAAGAGGAAATACAGATGGCTCAAGATATGTTTTTAAGAATCGCAGGCATCGATGGTGAAGCACTGGATAACGCACACAAGGATGAAATTGAAGTTCTGTCATGGCGCTGGGGTGTGAATCAGCAGTCCAACATGCACAGTGGTTCAGGCGGCGGTTCCGGTAAAGCAACTGTGGAAGACTTCACATTTGTTCACTATACCGATAAAGCAAGCCCGAACCTGCTGAGCTACTGCTTATCTGGTAAACACATCAAAGACATCCAGTTTACTGTCCGTAAAGCGGGTGGTACTCCGCTGGAATACCTGATTATCAAATTCACTGATGTTATCATCACTGATGTTGCGATGCAGGGCTCTATCGAAGACGAAAGCCGTCCGCGTGAAGTGGTTAAATTCTCCTTCACTAAGATGACTCAGGAATATGTTATCCAGAATGCTGAAGGTAACAAAGCAGGTACTATTGCAGCTACCTACGATGTTAAAGCTAACCTGATCGGCTGATAACATTTTATATCGGAATAAAACCTGCTGTTTCAGGACAGCAGGTTTTTATCCCCGATAATTATTTTTATACATATTTAATTGTTTGCAATTTTTAGTGGCGGACAATATTATTTAATTATTCTTAGTTGTTTATACATATCAGCATTTTCATAATGCCAGGCATGGTTATATGTCCGATAATACAGAAAAAAATCATACCATTTTTAAGGTAACTAATATCCTGTGTGCTCTGGTAATATCCTTTCTGATAACCGGGTGCAGTTTTTTCAGTACTTCAAAATCAACCCCGTCTGAAACTAAGTCTGAATCAGAACTAAAAATTAGTTTGGTGGCCAGCGCTGAAATCAATAAAAGTAAAAACCAATTGCCATCACCACTGAATGTATTTGTTTATGCTGTTAAATCAAAACAATCATTTTTAAGTACGGATTATTTAACCTATTTATACAAAAATCAACCTAATCCTGAAAATGAAATGCTTATTCTGGAATATATTATCAGGCCGGGCGAAACAAAAACAATTGATTATAAAATTAATTCAGATTTTCCCTATATCGGGGTGATCGCAGCGTATAAAGATATCAATAATGCTAAATGGAGCGCCGTATATCCGTTGTCAGATTTGCGCGGCGCAACATGGACTGAAAAGTACATTTTATTTACCGGGCCTGAACATGAAATTAAAGTCTTATTTTCAAATTCAGTTGTGTCAATCAAAGAGAATGGATGAGTTGTGAGAACAAATAAAGTCGTATGGAGTGAGGGATTGTTCCTGCGCCCTCAGCTATTCCAGCAGCAAGAACGTTATTTTGAATATATTGCTCATAAACGTGCAGCGACCATTAGTCCGTTCTTCTGGGGTTTTGCACAATACGAGATTGATCGTGAGGCATTGTCTTATGGCAAGCTGGTCTTACGTTCAGGGCAGGGGGTTTTCCCTGATGGTACGCCATTCGGAATCCCGGGCCATGATGAGCAGCCTGAACCTTTAACCATTACAGCCGAGCATCTCGGAAAGATGATTTATCTGGCTGTACCGTTGCGTCTTGATAACAGTGATGAAACGATTTTTGATGAATTTGATACCAGTTCATTAGCCCGTTTTTCGTCGTATGAAGAAGAAATTAATGATACCAACGCAGTGCGTCAGGGACCGAAACCGATCCAGCTGGCGCGTATGCGTTTGCGTCTGATGCCGGAAACGGAAATGACGGAATCATGGATTGGTATTGCGCTGGCAAAAGTCAAAGCGATTCAGCCTGACGGCAGTGTGCTGCTCCATCTGGAGGATCACATCCCGCCGGTTACCGGTTATGCGGCTAACTACCTGCTGACGGAGTGGATAACCCACCTGAACGGGCTGGTAAAAATGCGGGCGGATATGCTGGCATCCCGTCTGGCATCCAGTGACGGTAAAGCCAGTGCCAGTGCGGAAGTGGTCGATTATCTGTTACTGCAGATCTTCAATAAATATGAGCCGATCTTAAATCATCTGCGCCATATACCTGAAACCGCGCCGATTGTGATTTATGAGGAGCTGGCGAAGTTTGCCGGGGAGTTATCCACATTCCTGCGGGCGAAAACACGGCGGCCGAATATGGCACCGGGCTATGATCACGCCAACCTGTATGCCTCCATCCGGCCTCTGGTGGATGAAGTTCACGGCCTGCTGAACCAGATGCTGGTGCGTTCCGGTCAGAGCATTCCGCTGGTGCGCCAGGAGCACGGTGTCTGGACGGCGTCGGTTATTCCGAGCGAACTGCGCGGGTTCTCCAACCTGGTGCTCGCCGCATCATCACAGCTGCCGCTGGATGTTATGCAGCATCAGTTTGTGGCACAGACCAAAATCAGCTCACCGCATAAACTCCAGGAACTGGTCCGTTCTCACCTGCCGGGGCTGATTTTGCGTAATCTGCCGGTTCCGCCGAGACAAATACCTTATACCTCCGGATATCTGTACTTTGAACTGATGAAGCAGGGACCTTACTGGGAAAATATCCTCAACAGCGGTTCTCTTGCTCTTCACGTTGCAGGGGACTTCCCGGGGATACGGCTTGAGCTTTGGGGCGTGAGGGATTAATGAACCTGTTCAATGACAATTACGGTGATGATGACGATCAGGACAAAAAAGGTCCTGACGGCGCATTGACGGATCATCAGGCAGAGCAGTCCCCCCAGTCAATGGGGGCTTTTCTGCATGATGACGGCAGTTTCTTTGCTCCGCTGGACAGTGATCCGCTGGGTAAGGATGAAATTGATTACCGTGATCTTGCAATTAAAAGCGAAAGTATCCAGGCCCGGATCCAGCGTGTCAGCCGGGCGGAAGATCCGTTACTTGAGGCGGTACAGCCGCTGCTGCGGGCACTCAGTGAACTGCCTGAACAGGTCGCTGACCTGAAACAGGTGGAGATCCTCAAAAAGAGTCTGAAAAACGAAATTGCCACTTTTACTGCCGTGTGTGATGCGGTGAGTATCCCGTGGCAGAAAATGGCCATTATCCGTTATGCCATTTGTACCGCGATCGATGAATCCATCCACTCCAAAGCCTGGGGGCTGGCGTCCGGCTGGTCGCAGAGTAACCTGCTGAACCACTTTGAAGGGGATAACGACGGGGGGAACAAATTCTTCCTGCTGATCGGCCGTTTGTCCATGAACCCGCAGGAATATACCGATGTGCTGGATATTTTGTCCCGTATTCTCGGGCTCGGGTTTGAAGGCCGTTACAGCATCATCGAAAATGGCGATCGCCAGCTGAATAAAATCCGTCAGCGCCTGTTGTCGTTACAGCAGAGTACCCGTGACTCTGTGCCGGCGGCATTATCGCCGAATGCGACAGTGACCCAGGAAGACCAGGAAGTACGCCGGATATATCTGCCGGTGCGTATTTCCCTGATTATCTGCGCATTTATTCTGATCAGCCTGTTTTCCGTCTTTAAATACTGGCTTTCTGTTGATCTCGGGGAATTTAACGACCGGGTTGCGGCACTGAAACACGGCGAACTGAAACATACTCAGCTTGCTGTCAGTGTGCCGAAATTGCGTCTGGCTATCCTGCTCAAAGATGAAATTGCCAAAGGGCTGGTTGAGGTGGATGAAAGCGGTCCGCAGAGTATTGTGACGTTCCGTGGTGATGCGATGTTCCCTTCCGGCCGTAAAGAAGTCAAACCTGAAATGGACAAAATCCTCACCCGTGTGGCGGATGAAGTGAAACGTGTTGACGGTAAGGTGGTGATTGCCGGACACACGGATAACGTGCCTATCGGACGGGCCAAATTTGCCAGTAACGAGGAGCTCTCGCTGAAACGTGCTGAATCTGTGGGGGACTTCTTTGTGAAAGCGGGGATCCCGGCGCAGGAAATTGAGACAAAAGGCATGGGGGCTTCACAACCGGTCAGCAGTAATAAAGATGAACAAGGGCGTGCGCTTAACCGTCGCGTTGTCGTTTATGTTACCTATCTGTGAGTTATAAAATGTCATTCTGGAATCGAACATTTGCACTGCGGTTTTTAAAAAGATTTCTGATATTTCTTTTCTTTTTATTAGCAGCCGCCATCATATGGTACCTGGGACCGACATTCGGCTATGGTGAGATCCGTCCGCTTGAAGACGCTGTACCGCGGATCATCTTCATTGTTCTGCTGGCTGTTATTTTTATCGGGCTCTGGTGCCGTGTTCCCTGTTTTCTGCTTGCGGTACTGACACTCTGCGTGACATTCTGGGTCTTCTCGCCCTATCTGCTGCTCGGGGAGTCCTATCCGTTTGAGGAAACCACACCGCGCCTGATTGTTATCGGGGTCATTACGCTGGTGACACTGCTGTACTGTGTCTGGCTGCTGATCTCCATGCTGCGTTACAACCCGGAAAAACTGGATCGCTTTTTTAAGAAAAGCAGCATTGATCCGGTCCGTGCTACAGAGCGTTACCGGGAAGTTGTCGCCGTTATCAATAATGCTGCCCGTTATGTGGCGCATACCGGCCGCAAAATTTCCCGCTGGAGTCATTTCTGGCGTCCGAAAAAGGTGGTTTACGATCTGCCGTGGTACATGATGCTGGGTCCGAAGGACGCCGGTAAAACGACGGCAGTGTTGTCATCAGGTCAGGAATTTCCGTTACCGGAACAATTGCTGCGCGTTTCCCGTGACAGTACACCCACCGCAAACTGTGAATGCTGGTTTACCAACGAAGCTATTTTTGTTGATACCTCCGGTAAATACATCGATGAATCAGATGAAAATGCGGGTGAGTGGGAAGCACTGGTTAAGGCGATTAAGAAAAACCGTCCGCTGAAATCACTCAACGGTGTGGTGGTCACCATTCCGGTGACTGACCTGATGGGGAAAGATAAGAAAGAGCTGTATGCGTTATCATCAAAATTCAGAACACAACTGGATATGCTGCGCCATGAGTTAGGGGTGCGTTTCCCGGTGTATGTGATGATCACCAAGATGGATATGGTGTCCGGTTTTGATGAATACTTCCGTTCGCTGACGGTGGAAGAGCGCGACCAGATCTGGGGCTTTACCCTGCCGTTTGGTGAGAAAAAGAAAAAATCCGATGCGATTGTCGAGATCCGCGATGTGCTGCGCAATGAGTTATCCTCACTGGAAAGCCGCCTCGATAAAGACATGACCGCGCGTATGCTGGATGAATATGATGTTACCACGCGTAAACGCATGTATCAGTTGCCGCAGGATTTCCGGTTACTGGCGGACTCTATCGCCGAGTTCGGTCAGAACGTGTTCTCGCCGTCCCGTTATGATGATACGCAGAAGTATACCTCACTGCGCGGTATCTATTTTGCCAGCAGCACGCAGTCAACCATGCAGTCTCTGCTTAACCCGAACACCATTGTTCAGAAATGGCGGGATATGGCAAACAGCCTGGGGGATGTGGTTACTGACAAAGCCGAGGATACAGAAGATCGTCTGGTTCAGGAAACCGTCAACGGTAAGCATTTCTTCCTGAAACAGCTGTTTGAAAACTTTATCCGTGACCGCAACCTGGTGCGTTACAACCTGGCGCTGACCGCCAAGTACCGCTTCCAGACACTGGCCGGTCATCTGCTGACGATTCTGCTGACGGTCTGGCTCTGTTATGCGCTGGTGGTCAGTTATCACAACAACCGGAACTATCTGGATGATGCAACGGTGAAAGTGGAGCAGGTGTCAACCGTGCTGGATGAGTACCTGGAAAATAACAGTGACGGCCTGCTGGCGAAGATGCTTTCACTGACTCAGGATATTCCGGTGCTGGGCGTGTTCGACTTTAAAGATCCGCGTCTGTCTTACCGTTACGGCCTGTATGTCGGTTTTGATATCCGTGAAGAATCAGACAAGATTTATCAGTATTTCCTGCAGCGCTGGATGCTGTTCTCACTGGAGCGGATGGCTGAAAAATCCCTGTTTGATGCTGTAACGGCGGATGATGCAGATACCATTTACGACAAACTGAAAACGTACCTGATGCTGCACGGCGAAGGGAAATTTGATAAAGATTACCTGATTAAAACGCTGACTGAAGAAGCACAGGCAAACCGGATGATTGAAAACTACGGTCAGACCATTGTCTTTGTTTCTCACCTGGAAGAGCTGTTTAACGATCCGCAGTGGAGCCAGTATAACCCTGAGATTAATGACCGCCTTGTGGCTGCCGCGCGTGTGGTTCTGCAAAAAAAGCCGTTAGCCTCTCGCCTGTACCAGAAAGTTAAAGAACAGGCGATGACGGAGGCGCCTGAAAATATAACACTGAACAAACTGGCCGGTGACCAGTTGGGCAGTATTCTGGAAATCAGTGATGAGTCACTGGCACTGAACGGTATTCCCGGCATTTTCACTAATGCCGGGTATCATCAGGTTTTTAAAAAAAAACTGACTGATTATGTAAAAAATATCCAGAGCGAGGACGGTTGGATCACCGGGCAGAAAAGTGAAGCCCGTCCGGCCGATATCAAACAGCTGGACGGCTTTTATATGACGGAGACAGAAGAAGCGGTACTGAAACTCTATCTTCAGGAATATGTGGCAGTCTGGAATCAGTTCCTCAACGGCATTCAGCTGAAGAAAATTGTGCCGGATGCGGCGGTGGGAAATGATACCACGTTTGATATGTACGCCCTGCAAATCCTCAGTGCGCCGGATTCACCGCTGATTGATATGATTACACAGATCGGTCATGAAACCGCGTTGTCTGTTGATTTCGCGAAAAAGGAATCGGAACTGCCGGATCTGTCCAAAACCCAGGTCGGCCGGAATCTGACAACCGGGCGTCTGGGATCGGTCACCCGTAACCTGAAAGATATTCAGACGGTAAAGGAAGCTCTGTCGCAGCGGGAAACAAAAATCCTGTATGACAATGTGGATCGCCGTTTCTCAGCGCTGCACCGTCTGATCAATCTGGATACCTCGCCACAGCCGGGAAACAAGAGAATTCAGGCAGGGCAGGGCGGGGATAACGGGCTGAATAAAATCATCAGTATGCTGGGGGATCAGCATAATTATCTGGTGATCACGGAATCAGCAATGGAGGACGGCAGCGCGCTGCCTTATCCGTCAGAAGCGGAAAAACGGCTGAAAGCGGAGTCCCGGCTTTGGCCGGCACCACTTAAAGCGATCATCATGCCGCTGCTGGGAGGGATATCCGTAAAGCTGAGTCAGCAGTTCACACTGCAAAGTAATGAAGCCGTCAAAACGGAATTAGGCGACATGTGTGTCGCCTCTTTTCAGGGCAGCTATCCCTTTGCGGACAGCGAAGAAGAAGTCAGCCTTGAGGAGTTTGAAGTCTTCTTCGGGCCCGGCGGTATAGTGGATGCTTACTATAAAGAGAACCTGGAAAAACTGGTGGATACCAGTGTGTCACCATGGCGCTATAAACGGGAAGATCTGCGCGGAAATGAAGACCGGGAGGTGCTGCGTTTTTTCGAACAGGCCCGGGAGATCAAAAAAGCCTTTTTTCGTAACGGGATGAGTGAAAATGTTTCTTTCAGTTTTAGCGCAAGTATCCCGGCATTGTCGCCGCGGATTTTGCAGTTTGGTATTAATATTAACGGAACAGCACTGACTTACAAACACGGACCGGTCTGGCCGAAATCATTTAAATGGCCGGTACAGGACACCGAAAACACGATCACAATGAATGCCGTTTCCGCAGATAATTCAGAAAATACCGAAGAGCGCGTACTGATGGGCGAATGGACGCTGCTGCACTGGATGGATATGGCGGACGAACAAAAAAATATATCTGCGGCTAAACAGACTCTGATTTACCGGCTGGGTGATCAAAAGGTCAGTATAAATATCAACGGATTAAATTATAAAGGTAAGCCGGTAAATAAAATGCTGAAGAATTTCAAGTGCCCGGTAAATATTTAAGCAATAGGTATTTATAATTAAGAATATTCGTTTGCTTATTTAATTGTGGACTTTTCCTATTAATTATCAGAGCGATTTCCTTATATTGATAAATGGCTGCTTATTATGAAAATAAAGACAATTTTCTCAGGATTGGGAAATGGTTCAGGAAGAAACAGAATTAAGGGTAATCACGTAATTCAGCGTGTTATCCGCCAGTGCAGCCAGTTAAATATCAATCAATCGCTTAATAGCAGAGTGATTACAGAACAATTCCCGTGGTGCTTTGTTGTACCGGCATCTGAAAGGAAAGACGAGTTTTATCTCGGTGCTTTCAGTTTTCTCAGTGATGATAACTGTGTGATTTTGTATACAAAAGCAACGGATAAATGGACTGTCAGACATCTGAGTACGGCATCAAATGTTATTTTCTGGTGTTCACGGATAATTGCATTTCATATTGAAAATGAAAATTGTGTGATTGATGAAAAGAAATTAAGAAACTGGGTTACGTCGCTGCAACGATATTACTCTCCGCTGTGGGAATCAGTACTCCTGAAACCCGGATTTCAGTTTAAGAACAATTTGGACGTTCTGATATCTGAAATGACGTATACAGATTGTAATATCAATGATAATGGAGGAGTTAGCGCGATGCCATGGATGAATTGGCCTCATTGTATTAAGTCCTTTGACTCTGCCTGGCTATGGCGTCTGAATCGGCAGGGAAACATTTTAGACTCAATTAAGACAGATATCAGAAACATGGATGTCTCCGTTTAATTATGTACTTAATACAAACTTGATTTGTATCAAACCAATTAGGTGTGAATATGCCTCGAACATTAACGTTATATTGCTCGGCAATGCCGGAACTGGCAGGTGAGCCGGGCTTGGCAATATCAACACTGGAGGGCGAGGAAGCCCTGTCAGCGTTGTATCAGTACAAGGTGGTTGCAAAAACACCCGCAAACCCGGCCATTCCGTGGCAGGTTGCGGCAAACCTTGATCTGAAAAAATTCATCGGGCAGCAGATGACCGTTATTATCGAACTGGATGGTAACGGGCTGGAAACTGAACGGGGTTCCGGTAAGGGACACAGAGAGATTACGGGTCTTGTTGAGCGCGCCCGTTTTATCGGCAGAGATGAAAATCAGGCGATGTATGAATTTATCATACGTCCGTGGCTGAATCTGACAACACTGACTTCTGACTATAAGATTTACCAGCAGAAATCAGTCGTCGATATTATTGATGAAGTTTTATCTGATTACCATTTTCCGATTGAAAAGCGTTTATCTGCAATTTATCCGCCGCTTGACTTTCAGGTTCAGTATGGTGAAACCGATTTCGATTTCATTCAGCGCCTGATGGAAGAATGGGGGATTTACTGGTTCTATGAACATTCTGATCTGAAGAATCGTCTGGTACTTGTTGACCATGTCGGTGCCCATAAACGGACATTCAGCCCGGCGTATCATACATTACGGTATGAGTCCGATAAGCCGAAAGATGGTCAGGAATATATCGATCAGTTTGGTGCTCAGGAAACGATTACGTCAGGGCAGTGGCTGACATCGGATTATGACTTTAAAAAATCCCGTGCTGATATCTCCGCGCTGGATAAAAAGCCGCGTAAAACCAACTTTAATGAGTATGAGCAATATCAGTGGCCGGGTGACTATGATGATCCGTCAATAGGGGAATTCCTGGCGCGTGTCCGCAGTGAGGAACAGGGGTGTCTGGGCGCGCGTGCTGTGGGTTCCGGTGAAATCCGTTCTGTTGTATGTGGTACGACCTTTACACTGACAAATTACCCGCAATCCAAAGCGAACCGTGAATATCTGGTAATTTCAAATCAGCTCCGGGCTACTGAAATTAACCAGCAGTCTGACAGTGATGATTTCAGCATCTACACCAGTTTTGTTGTGCAGCCGACAACAAAAGTTTTCCGGCCACCACAGACTATCGCCAAGCCGTTCACACACGGCCCGCAAACTGCACTGGTTGTCGGACCGGCAGGTGAAACGGTCTGGACAGATGAATATGGCCGGGTCAAAGTCCGCTTTATGTGGGATCGCTACGGTAAAAATACCGATGCGGATTCCTGCTGGATCCGTGTCGGACAATCATGGGCCGGGGATAACTACGGCGGTATCTACATTCCGCGCGTTGGTCAGGAAGTGATTGTGGATTTCCTGCACGGGGATCCGGATCGTCCGATGATTATCGGCAGTCTGTACAATAACGCGACACCACCACCGTGGGATCTGCCGGCAAACCGGACACAGAGTGGTTTAATCAGCCGTACCATCGGCGGCGGTAAAACCAACTACAACGGTATCCGTTTTGATGACAAACCGGGGCTGGAAGAGTATTGGGAGCAGGCGGAACGAAATATGTCCCGTGTGACCAAACTGAACGAAACTCAGCTTATCGGGGTCAATCATTCCCAGACTATCGGTGTGAGCTCGGACTCTACTATCGGTGTTAACCGCAGTGAAACGGTCGGGGTGAACAAGAGCAGTATGGTCGGGGCTAACAGCAGCCAGATTGTGGGTGCTAACTTCTCCCAGGATGTCGTCGGTACGGCCTCCCGTATTGTTGGTCTGTCGGATTCTGTTGTTATCGGCGGTGCCTTCAGCGGGATATATGGTGCTGCCTATTCCATGAATATCGCGGCAGCCAGCTCGTATAACGTGGGCGGTGCATATGCTATTAACGTGGGTGGTGCTTATTCCACTAACGTCGGTGGTTACCATTCGGTTGCGGTCGGCGGTGCAATGCAGATGGGCGTCGGTGGTGCATTCTCTCTGACAGCCGGTGGTGAACTGGCTATCGGTTGTGTGGGATGCCTGGTGATTACTGCAGATCAAATTAAGATCAAGGCTAAAGACAGCCTGATTCTTGACGGCTGTAATACATACATTAACCCTGGTGATAATGCGCATGCCCGTGGATTCGGTACTCAGCCGGGTAGCCCTGTAGCGATCGCGGCACCGGCAATACCGGGACTACCGGGATTCATCATCTTCCCGGTGATTCCGGTACCACCAATTACGCCGCCGCCAACGCAGTCACCTACGGATCCGGAATTCACGACACCGTCTATCACGACACCGGAACCGACGACACCGGAACCAACGACACCGGAGCCAACGACACCGGA